>JAYWDP010000348.1:0-28572 GCA_043779775.1 Cyclobacteriaceae bacterium | reverse complement strand
TATTATAGTGTCCTCCGGCAATAATGATGCTCCTGTTTTGATCAAAGTACCGGTTGGCTACTTCGACATTATTAAAGACCATCCGCTTTCGGACCTCCTCCTGTGAAATGGTAAATACCTTTAAGCTCTCCAAGGTGAGGTCACAGAAATGTTGGTAAAATTTTCTTGCGATTAATTCTTTTTCAGCTTCTGTTTTATCGGGAAACGAGTTTTTTATATTCTTGAGAACTACTTTTTTCCGGTAGCCAATACCGTAATAGAAAATATAAAAAAGTACATTGGAAAGTCCGTACAATACCGGGTAAGGCAAAAGCGAAACCGGGATGATAAAAACATAATAGAATATTCTTGTCACTTCAACAGCGCTTCAATCTTTAAATCAAAAATGAAATAAAGATTATTCATTCTTATACATCAGCCAGGCAAATCAATGAAATAAATATAAATTTCTTCATAGGTTTGGATTCATGATTCGATGTTAATGCAAAACCTTCAAATGATCAACTACCGTGAAGATAAGAGGCGGTAAGCTTCTTCAGGGCGTCCAGTTCATCTTTTACTATCGGCGTATTTTTCACTTTCAGCATGAGCTCAAACATAACTTCCTCCCGGTAGCCCAGTTTGGCAGCTATCTGAGAGCAATACTTGATTTCTTCGCGATATAATTTTTCATCAATCTTCATCAATTGCACCAGACGGAAAATGTAATCGAACTTCTGCTCATCGGTTAAATCCCTTTGCTCAACGATAGCATGTTCCCGGCTAAACAAAGGCAATATTTCCGCGACCATCAGATGGTTGGCCAGGCCGATATTAATGATGTACTGTCTTTCCCTTTCGCCTACCTCGCCATCAATGCGGGCAAGGTTTACCAAATGTTTCAATTTTTCTATGGACGCCATCTTGATCCGGTTTTAAGGTAAAAGTCTTAAAATTCCTTTCGTTAAAAAAATTAAAGTTCTTGATTTAACTTACATCGATGAATTTTCTGGCACATCTATACCTGTCAGGCAACCACCCGGATGTCATGATAGGCAATTTCATTGGCGACTTTGTGAAAGGCCGGGACTTGAAGACCAAATTCGGAACCGGCATTGCCCTGGGTGTTGAGATGCACCGGGGAATTGATGAGTTTACTGACCATCATCCGGTGATGAAGCAAAGCAAGAACAGGTTAAGGCTCAAGTACCGGCACTATTCCGGTGTTATCACCGATATCTTTTATGATCATTTCCTCGCCGCCAACTGGAACACCTGGTCGGAAGAACCATTGGCGAACTATGCAGCCCGCGCCTATCAGCTGGTCATCGATCAGGAATCCATAATGCCTGAACGGGTAAAGCAAATGCTCCCCTACATGATGCGCGGCAACTGGCTGGTAAACTATGCTCATATCGAAGGAATCCAACAAGCCCTCAACGGCATGACCCGGCGCGCCAGTTTTGAATCGAAGATGAACGAGTCAGTGGAAGACTTAAAAAATTCCTATGATGACTTCCGAAAGGAGTTTGAGCTTTTCTTTCCGGAATTGAAAAGCTGGGCGGATGAGTGGTTGTTAAAAAATATTCCGGCCTGAAGAATTACTATTCAATGAATTCTTTGCCACGGATGACACGCCTGCCTGCACGAAGCCGTTTCGGCGGAGGCAGGGATTATCACAGATAATTTCTGATTTAAACGATCCTAAGCCTTCGAATAAAAATCAATCCTCATTTCCTTTGCACTCAACGAAATCAGGTAATCCACAACGGGCTTAGTCTCTTCGCCTCCGCGGTTTGCATGGTGTAACATCGTAAATCCGTGCGGGCCTTTGGAATTGAGAAGCAACGGATTAAAAGTCAGGACATTTTTAACTGTATCGAGATGGCCCAGCATGCAGGCGAGATAGATATTGTATCGTGCTCCCTTGCCCAACAAATAATTCGCGACTTCTTTATTGCCTACATGACCTGTTCCCTCAATGGCCGATTCATAATCACCGCCACCCCAGTCATTGCAGACGTGAAGCAGCAAATGATCGTTCTCCAGCATTTCTTTCGTTCGGGGAAGATTTCCATGTCCCGCTGTAACAAATTCTTTTACGATCTCAAGTTTTATAGGCGCAGGCTTTTCCGCCTGCTGACTTCTTGCCACCAGCGTTGGAAGAACCAGGGCAGCACCACTGAGCAGTGATTTTTGAATGAATTCTGAACGATCCATAAGTTGAAGGGTCTGTGTTGAATACGGCTGATGAAAACTTCCGGTCACTTTTACATCCATTAAAATATAAAATTTACTTTAGCGGTCAATATTGTATGACCAACGACCCTGAACTCAGCGGCAAATACCTCGGCACGATCTCAAATGATTTTGTCAAAGTGGCCGATACCCTTAAAGAGGCCTCCTACCAGATTCGCAAGGCGGGCTTTGCCTACCCCATCTTCCCTATCTCACAGCAAGAGCAGCCCATCGGTCAGCTATTGATTAAAAACGCTGAATTAAAACTGGACTGGAATTATTTCGCCTCTTTTCTGGACGAGTTTGTTCAACGTGAGCTGGTAGCCAAAGAGAAGGAAGAAGAATTTATAAGTACCTACCGAGATCCCGATGAATTTTGCTGTCTTTTTGTCATTGATAAGGACTTCACAAGGTTTGTGTATATCCCTTATCCGGAAGATTAACGTGTTAACGTGTTTAGGTGTTTAAGTGTTTACGTCAGGGAACTCCCCGTAAACACTTACCAACGTAAACACCTAAACACGTTCTAAAAATGTTCCCACCCCTGGGCCTTCAGTGCAATGACATTTTTGTTTTTCGTAATCATCACATTCTGCGTCGCATCGGGATGCACATAGCCAATAAAATGAATGTCGGAATGATTTTTTATTTTTTCAAAATCACTTTGGTGAATGGTAAAGAGTAACTCATAATCTTCTCCTCCGTTGAGGGCACAAGTGTATGGATCCAACTTGAATTCCACGGCGGTGTTAAAAGCATTTTCATCGATAGGAATTTTGTTTTCAAAAATCCGCATACCCATTCCTGAGCTTTTGGAAAGGTGGAGAAGTTCAGAAGCCAGGCCATCCGATACATCGATCATGGCCGTGGGCCGGATACCGAGGTCAGCCAACTCATGGATAATGTCCATCCTCGCTTCCGGTTTCAATTGACGACCGATGGCATATTCATGATTGTCGAGTTTGGGCTGCATGTTGGGGTCAGTTAAAAAAACCTCTTTTTCTCGCTCAAGAATCTGCAATCCGATGTAGGCACCACCGAGATCACCGGTAACGCAGATGATGTCTTTGTCTTTTGCACCACTCCGGTATACTTCGTTGCCCTTTTTGGTACGGCCCAGGACGCTCACGGAAATAACGAGACCCGAAGGGGAAGCGGAGGTGTCACCCCCGGCAAGATCCACTTTATAATTTTCACAGGCTGCCCGGATTCCCTGATACAACATATCAACTGCCTCCACCGAAAATCGGTTGCTAATGGCGAGCCCGATGACAATCTGTTCGGGTTTCCCGTTCATCGCAGCAATGTCTGAAACATTCACAGCGACCGCCTTATAGCCAAGATGTTGAAGGGGTGTGTACGATAGATCAAAATGAATGCCCTCCAGCAACATATCCGTTGACAGTAAAAGGACCTCCTCACCTGCGTCAATCACCGCGGCATCATCGCCGATGCCCATGAGCGATGAAGGGTTGTGAATTTTAATATCTCCCTTGATGCGGTCAATCAAGCCAAACTCTCCAAGCTGCGATATTTCTGTTCTTTTCCCTTCCATAGGTAATGGTAGTTTATCGTTCCTGTTGGCGATCCAACCGGCAAAAGTAAAGCTATGGCGTCACATTTTGGTTTATCGGATCAACGGGCGTATTAAAGATTGCAACCTGATCGCAATACTGAATTCACCCGAAGCATGCACCTAAATTTTAGGACTTCTTCTCCTGACAAAGTTCGATTAGTACACCATTCGTTGCCTTGGGGTGCAGGAAACAAATTGTTTTGTTGTCAGCCCCGTCTTTGGGTCCTTCATTTATAAAGTGAAAGTCTTTTTCGATGTATTCAGCAACGGCTTGCGCTAAGTTATCTACTTCGAAAGCCAGATGATGGAGGCCTTCGCCCCGTTTATCAATAAATTTGGCTATCGGCGAGTCGTGACGGGTCGCTTCGAGTAACTCAATCTTTACACCAGACACTTCAAAGAAAGAGGTGCGGACAGCCTCCGAAGGCACTGTTTCTGTTTTATAGGGCTCCTGGCCCAGGAGTTTTGCGAAAAGAAGATTTGATTTGTCAAGGTTCTTGACGGCGATGCCAATATGTTCTAATTTTTTCATGATGACTGAATTGGTGGTTCTTTGCTATTTTTGCACAAGGGAAGAAACTTTTCATTGATTCTCAAGGTTTTTAAAGCAAATGCCAAAAGTAATGACCGAAACTGGGGATGTACATGTTGAGGCGGCCCGCGTGCAGCAGCAAATCAAGGATTACCTTGGACTCCGCACGTCGGACCTGATCTTTGAATACCGTACAGTGGATGGCAAAGTGAAGCTGGACCTCATTACTATCAATCCCCGGCACAACCAATCCTTTCTCTTTCACACAGAGCAAGGCGCCGACAAGGTAGATGCGTTGAGGAAAATGCTGGATTATGTGCAGAACTATAAGGAGAAGGAAAATTCCTACACCATCCAGTGGGTGACAAAGAGTGGCCGTGAACTACACACTTCCTATTTCAGGGCCGGTAACATTCTGGAAGCACTCGAAAAGCTCTATTACGGAAGGGACAGGAACACTATCACCGTTTTTAGTGTTGTATTGAATCCGGTAAGTTAAAATGAATGAATTATGATCAGCGTAACCGAAAAAGCGAAGGAAAGAATCATTGAGTTGCGCAAGCAGGAAGGTCGTGCGCCCAACAACAATATCCGTGTGTCAGTAAAAGGTGGCGGCTGTTCCGGTCTTATGTACGATCTCAATTTCGATGACCAGATTAAACCCGTAGACCAAATATTTGAAGATAAAGGCGTTAAGATACTGGTGGACAAAAAAAGTCTGTTGTATTTATTAGGCACTACCCTCGATTTCTCCGACGGTCTGAACGGCAAAGGTTTTCAGTTTATCAACCCCAATGCTTCAAGGACGTGCGGATGCGGGGAGAGCTTCGCAGTTTAATTCAAAGAAATTTTAACCGCTGAGGTGCTAAGGTGGCAGGTAATCGGTATTCGGTAACCAGTAATCGGTTTTGATTAATCTCTTTCAGAGGATGTCAGGCTGAGCGGAGTCGAAGCCATCCTATTTAAGATATGGGTGTCGCAATTCCCCGCCCGCATGACACAGTAGGGCGGGGAACTCCGCTCTCCGAACGAGTCCGGCATCCTTCGGAGAGAGTGACAAATGTTGAGAGCATCCTTCTATGCATTCCTCAGCGTCTCTGCGGTTAATCTTACAAAGTAGCGATGCATTTGAGCTCGATCGCAATCTGCGTGGGCAGCGCATCAACGGCAACCGTTGTACGACAAGGCTGAGTTGCCGGATCCGGAAAATATTCCTTATAAATCTTATTGTAAGCAGGGAAGTCTTTCATATCGGTGAGGAAGACAGTCACATCAACCAGATTCTCCCAGCGAGATCCAGAAGCTTCCAGTACGTGTTTTACATTTTGAAAAACTGAATGACATTGTTCCTCGATGCTGTAGGTCAGAACATTTCCTTGCTCATCAAGTGTTACTCCGGGAATTTCGTTTGACCCTCTTTTACGAGGTCCCACGCCTGATAAGAATAAAAGGTCGCCCACCCTTCGTGCATGCGGGTAGGGTCCTACGGGTTCGGGTGCCTTGTCAGAAGAAATGATGTCATTCATCGTTTTTTAAGAATTTATGTTACAAAGACACGACGTCACGAAAAAATTTTAATTCAAAAAATTAGATATCAATTGAGCTGAAAAAATCAACCACCTATCCCAAATACGAGGCTTGTCCAAAAACTTTGATAGTCCGCGCCAGATTGTTCTGAAGGAACCATCTTCACGGCGCTAACCATCCAGGTGCCGCTGCTACTGATGGGAAACTTGATCGTACCGTCATTTTCGGTATAAATATTCTGGAGAAAAATACGTCCACTGATATGACTCCAAACTTTAATAAGAGAATGAGCGGCCGGAGCACCTCCCCACAGCACACGGCACTCCAGGTAATCTCCCACCTTCAGTGTATATGGGTTTGCCAGGGGTATGATCTCATAACGGAAGCCTGACCTCCTCCGGTAGGCCTCATCTGTAACGGTGCCCGATTGAACGAGGAGCTTTGCGAAACGCTTATAATATTCCCTCGCCGGTTTATTTAATTGCTTTGTATTGGTGCGCTCGTCAAGGATATTTTCAATTCCATCCTCCTCCAGATAAGCTTTGAACTTATCTCCTTCCAACTCAATGAAAGCCGTGTTGCTTTCCAGCGATAAAAGATGAGTGCCTTGTTTATCAAATTTGTATGTCAGGTTATTGCCTGCCGTACTTTTAATGTCTTTTAAAATATTTTTTACAGCCCCCATAGCATAGACTTCCGCTTTCTCCACTTTGTGCCGGTTGAGGTCCCAGAATTCTCCACTGAAATTTTCGCCCACCATAAAATCCACTTTCATCTCCTCACCCACGGTATAGCGGAATTTTTTAGGCTGCAGCCAGAATTCGTGGGCTTGCGCCAGGGAAAGGCAGATGCTTATCACAACCGTTAACAAAACTTTTCTCTTCATACCCGACTTTACTTGCTGTTCATTATTTCTTCAATCTCATTTGCTTCCACTGGGATATTTTTCATGAGGTCTATCACCCCGCTTTTTCCGATGACTACATTATTCTCAAGACGTATACCGAATCTTTCTTCCTTAATGTAAATCCCCGGTTCCACGGTCCATACCGAGCCGAAGGCCATCTTCTCATGCATGTTGCCCACGTCATGCACATCCAAACCCAACATGTGCGAAGTGCCATGATAAAAGTATTTTCGAAAAGCCTCCTGACCGGGTTTTTGGTTTTGGATATCAGTTTTGGTTATCAACTTGAGTTTCAGAAGCTCGCGCTCCATAATTTTCTCCACTTCACGGTGAAAATCAAAATACACTACTGAAGGACCCATCATTTTCATGGCTTCCCTTTGTACGCGGAGTACGGCATTATATACTTCCTTCTGGCGCATGGTGAATTTACCGCTTACCGGAATGGTCCGCGTAAGGTCGGCATTGTAGCTGGCATACTCCGCCCCGACATCCAACAATAAAAGGTCACCGTTTTTACATTTCAGGCTATTTTCGATGTAATGGAGCACGACATTATTTTTTCCTGACGCGACGATAGGCGTGTAGGCATGACCCCTTGATCCATGACGCACAAACTCATGGATATATTCGGCTTCCACTTCATATTCCATCACACCCGGTTTTACAAACTTCAGCACCCTTCGGAATGCACTTCCTGTAATGTCACAAGCCTTTTGCAAAAGCGCTATCTCCTGTTTCTGTTTTTCACGCCGGAGTTTTGAGAGGATGGGCGCAAGTCGTTGATAGGTGTGCAAAGGATAATTTTTCTGACACCACTCAATAAACCTGGCGTCGCGGGTCTGTACCACCACGTCGGACCGGTAATGCTCATTGGTATTCAAATACACATGCTCCACTCCTCCCATGACCATCATGTGGTGGAGCCACTTGTGAAAATCTGATAGCCAGAGTATTGTCTCTATCCCTGAAACTTCCGTTGCTTCTTTCTTGGTAAATTTATGTCCCTCCCATTTTTCAAGATGTTCATTGGGTTCACGGAGAAAAAGGACTTCGCGAAACTTTTTATCGGGAAAATGCGGGCAAATCACCAAAATGGTCTCCTCCTGGGAAATGCCCGTCAAGTAAAATAGATCACTGTTTTGCCGGAAAGGCATGATGCCATCGGCAGACGTAGGCATGATATCGTTGGAATTTAACAAAGCCAGTGAACCCTGCCTCAATCCTTTTACGAGTCTCTTTCGGTTTGTAATAAACAACTGTCTGTCAATGGATGGGTATCTCATGATGAATTACTAATTTGAGGTGGGTAATTTAATCAAAACAAAACTTACGAACCATGATCAGGAACCAATCCCAAAAGATCGCCGCCCTCTTATGCTTTTTCATTTCATTATATGAAGCCAGGAGCCAGCAAAAATATCAACCAACGCCAGAGAACATGAAGGCCAGGGAGTGGTTTCAGGATGCCCGCTTCGGACTCTTTATCCACTGGGGTGTGTATAGCGAGCTTGGCGATGGCGAATGGGTCATGAATCAACAGCAAATCCCTGTTGCGACCTACGAAAAACTTCCGGCCTTCTTTAACCCCACCCAGTTTGATCCCAAAGAGTGGGTGCAAATGGTGAAGGATGCCGGCATGAAGTACATCACCATCACGAGCAAGCACCATGATGGTTTTGCCATGTTTGATTCAAAAATCTCCGATTATAACATCGTTAAGAAGACGCCGTATGGAAAAGATGTTTTGAAAATGCTCGCCGAGGAATGCCAGCGCCAAGGCATCAAACTCTTCTTTTATCATTCCCAGCTCGATTGGCACAACACCGATTATTTCCCCCGCGGCAATACAGGTGGAAACTATACAGGTCGTGTAGAAAAAGGCGACTGGTACAAATATCTGGATTACATGGACGGGCAACTGTCAGAGTTGCTTACCAGCTATGGGGATATAGCCGGCATTTGGTTTGATGGCATGTGGGATAAAAAAGATGCCGATTGGCGTTTGAGCAAAACTTATGATCTTATCCATAAGCTACAGCCCGCAGCGATGGTAGGCAGCAATCATCACCTGGCTCCCTTTGATGGAGAAGATTTTCAAATGTTTGAGAAAGACCTGCCCGGTTTCAATACCACTGGCTTTTCCTCAGATCAAAAAGTCGGTGACCTTCCCAAAGAAACCTGTGAGACCATCAATAACAATTGGGGATTCAACCTTAAAGACAACCATACCAAAAGCAGAAAAGCTCTGATACAATATTTGGTAAAGTCTGCCGGATACAACGCCAATTTCCTGCTGAATGTGGGGCCCATGCCTAATGGGAAGGTTCAACCCGAACACATTGCTGTTTTAAAGCAGATGGGCGATTGGCTGAAAGTCAATGGGGAAACCATTTATGGAACCCGTGGGGGGCCGCTCACGGCACGCAACTGGGGGGTGAGCACACAGAAGGGAAACAAAATTTATGTTCACATCCTCAACTGGCAGGACGAAACACTCACGTTACCCAAATTGGGCAGGAAAGTTATTTCCGCTAAGATGTTTTCAGATAAATCAAATGTGAAGTTTCTTGAAAATGATTTTGGCCTAAGTTTAATGGTACCAAAATCAAAGATGGATGAGGTGGATACGATTGTGGAATTGGAAGTGAAATAGTTTAAGGTTCAAAGTTCAAAGTTTATCACGAGCAAATATTAGACTTTGAACATTGGACCTATTTACTTTCCCCTGCCGGGTCGTTCACCTCATCCGTATCGATGTAGTTGATAAGAACAAAGGTGACGAGCATTCCTGAAAAAACTCCTTCAAGGGCAACAATGAATGCTGACATATACTCATTGAGGTAGTGACCCATTGGTTCATTTTCCTGGATGGATTGCAAAAGAGAAGGGTCTATCTTCATGTATATGAACAAAAAAACCGCAAACCCTACTGAAGCGATGGCTCCTGTGGCTACGCCCGTGATCAATCCACGGAAATAATTCATGTGATCCTCGTGCGTATTCTTAAATTTTTTCAATGCAAAATAAATTCCACCTACGAGAACCAGCAGATTCAACAAACGCAGTTCTACGTGATGACTGAGACCAATTAACTGCATTAGCACAAAATAAAGCATCAACCCGACCGCCGTTTTAAGGCCGTAGTTCTCCGGAATGCGATTGGGATCAGTGAATAAGCTCATGGGGAATGGATTTAATGATTCGAATTTTTGGATTTTTTAGGAGAAATGCAAATTCATTCTTTTTGAATATTTTTCTACCTTCGTCAGCCATAATCCCCCACGTACATTAAAGCCTTAAAAATTATCGGAATCATCCTCCTGGCCATTGTTATAATCGGTGGAATTGTCGTTTCCATGCAGCCGGCACAAGGTCATATTGAAAAATCAATTGTGATCAACGCATCACCCGCTACCATTTATCATGAGCTCAACGCCTTTAAAACCTTTCAACAATGGTCGCCCTGGGCCAAAATGGACCCCGACGCAAAATATTCATTTGAGGGGCCTGAATCAGGGGTGGGTGCCAAAATGAACTGGGACGGACCCAAGGCCGGTAAGGGCTCCCAGTGGATCGATGAATCAGTTGAAAACCAGAAAATAAAAAATGCGCTGGCCTTCGAAGGCTTTGACGGAAAAGCTTCCGCCACATTTATCCTTTCCCCTCAAAGTGCTGGCACCAACGTGGTGTGGACGTATGATGGAGACAATACTGGCTTTACCGGAAAAGCCATGTGGATGTTCATGGGAGGTATGCTGGACGGCCAGTACACTCAGGGACTTGCGGATTTAAAAACGTTTATAGAAAGTATGCCAGCGCCTTCAGATTCAACGGCTCATCACTAACAGGAACCCAACCGCTTCTCACCGCCGGTTATGTATACTTCTATGTGTGAATTCCTACGTGACTTCCATAGCAAAAATTATTGGCAATAAGCAATCATTAACCGTTAATCTGCACCGATTACTGTTTACTGAATACCGATTACATTCCCTTAGCCTTTGCGGTGAAAAATCAATAATCCACTTCATGCTCTCTTGAAATAAAGTTTATTTCCTTCCATTTCTTTATTTCCTCCTCTTTCTTTTTCAGTTCCTCCTCGGTAGGCCGATAATGTATAAGTTTATTCAGGTCAGGCTGGCCGGCATCCACCCAGGCGGTGTACCAAAGGTCTCCAGTCATTTTTATGCTGGCCCGGAATTGCCGCTCCACCATGCCGGACAATTTTTCATGATAGCGCTTTGAAAAACTCACCGAATAGACTTTGATCGTTTGTCTGCCCTTGGTCTCATAATTGAATTTAGAAATAGACTGGTCCGTCAAAATTTTTTCCTCACGCAAGACTGAATCTACCATCGAATGGGATTCCTGCACTACGTCCCAGGCGGCCTGCTGCGGATCTGCGAGGTAGGTTGCCCTGCCCACATAAAAATCATACGTATCAAAAAATAACTCAGGTAGTCTCGACTCCCAGAATGCGTGAATTCCATTTTGCCCGGTAAGCTGACCGTTATAATTATGAGAAGTATGGAGAGGCACATGGGCATCCCCTACATAATGGCCTAATTCAGCAGAATTGCGGAGAATTTTTTCCGGGTCACCCAGCAGGAAAGACACTTTCAGCTGATTGAACATCCGAAAGATGTGCCAGGGAACAATTCCGTGTGCGTTGAGCGAGTCTTCACCATATTTTTCGACTGCCTGGTTCCAGTATTTGGGCAATTTTAACCAGGCACTGTCGCCATAATCCTCAGCATCTATAAAATGCCGTGGCGCCTCATCCAAAACGGCATACCTTCGCCGGTCTGGATTCGTGGCTGCCTCCGTGATATATCGTATGTTTTTTTTATAAAAGCCCAGCATTTCAGGAGGAAGTGTAAAAACCGCCAACCGATTTATCTTCTGGTGGGCAAAGAAACCCCAGCCTGTACTCGCGAGCAGGGCCATGAATAAAATTGCTTTCAGAGGTGAGTTCACAGGGTTATCTTTCCATCCTGAATGTATATATCATGAGAATCATCCTCCTCATCCTTTTTCTTTTTGTCCTGGAAACCGTACAGGCTACCGATCCCTATCCGCGCAATGAAGCGATAGACATACGCCATTATCAGTTTATGCTGGAGTTGAATGATACCACCAACCGGATTGCCGGTGAAGCCACGATTACGATCCGGTTTAAAAAAGATCTGACTGAATTCGAACTTGACCTCACGGGCATCAACAGGCAAAATCTGGGAATGATTGTTAAAGAAGTCCTGCAAGAGGATCAATCATTGAAGTTCAGCCATCAAAATGACAGGCTTAAAATACAGTGGCGAGGTACTGCTGGTGATGAGAAAAAAATTATTGTTCGCTATTCAGGTATTCCTCAGGACGGACTTATCATCAGCAATAATCGATTTGGCGACCGCACTTTCTTTGGCGATAACTGGCCCAATCTGGCCCACCATTGGCTTCCCACCATTGATCATCCTTACGACAAAGCTACCTGTGAGTTTATCGTCGTGGCCCCTGAGCATTATAGTGTCATCGCAACTGGGTTGAAAGTGGAAGAGAGCACCATCGTTAAACACAGAAAACTAACCCACTGGAAGACCTCCGTGGTCCTCCCCACAAAAGTGATGGTGATTGGTGTGGCCCCCTTCGCCATAGATTATGCAGGGGAAGTTGATGGTGTGCCTCTGCAAAGTTGGGTTTACCCACAAAACCGGGAGGCAGGATTTTCCGACTATGCCATAGCAGGCAAAATCCTTGATTATTTCCACAATAATATTGCACCGTACCCCTATGAAAAACTTGCCAATGTGCAATCCACAACAATCCATGGCGGCATGGAGAACGCCGGAAATATTTTTTATTCTGAAAAGTCCGTCACAGGAAAAGGAACGATTGAAGCATTGATAGCCCATGAAGTTGCCCACCAATGGTTTGGTGACTCCGCTTCCGAAGGAGACTGGTATCATGTATGGCTAAGCGAAGGCTTTGCCACCTACTTTGCCAATCTTTATTTTGAAAAAACCTATGGCCGGGACCGTCTGATGGAAGAAATGAAATCCTACCGGCGTCTGGTCATCGACTTTGCCCTAAAATCTCCAACCCCCATTGTCAATACTACCATCACAGACATTAAAATGGTCCTCAATACCAATTGTTATCAAAAAGGTGCATGGGTATTGCACATGTTGCGTCATGAGGTCGGTGACCAGAAATTCTGGGAAGGCATTCGTCAATATTATAAGCAATATCAATTGAGCAATGCTTTAACCGATGACTTCATGCGAATCATGGAAAAGGTTTCTGGAAAGGATTTGAAAAAATTCTTTGACCAATGGATTTTTACTGCCGGCCAACCCAACCTGGAGGTGGGTTGGAAATATGATCCAAACCGAAAGCAGATCAAGGTGGTAGTCGAACAACTGCAACGCGCTTTATTCGATTTTCCTCTCGAAATCGGAATAAATTCTTTGACCGGAACGTCACAAGTAGAGAAAATCAGAGTTTCGGGTCGCAAAGAGGAATTTGTCATTCCATCGGTTCAAAAACCTACTTTGCTGAGCCTGGATCCCTATGTTTGGCTGCTATTTGACGGCAATCTCAAAGAATCCGGCAAATGACCTATTCCTTTGCAAATCTGCAGTTTCGTTTTACCTTTGCAATCCTTTTGAAAAACAACTATGGCAAACCATAAATCAGCAGAAAAACGCATCAGGGCGAACGAAACGAAGCGGGTACACAACCGGTATCAAAACAAGACTGCACGCACCCAAATCAAGAAACTATTGACCACGACCAAAAAAGACGAGGCCCAGGCTTTATTGAAGGAAGTGACTTCCATGATTGATAAACTGGCCAAAAAGAACATTATTCATTGGAAAAAAGCCGCTAACCAGAAATCACAACTGACTAAGAAAGTTAACGCCCTCGCGTAAGATTTTAAGATATTATTTTTCCCTTCTCTGAAAGCTCAGGCAGAAAGAGGAGGGTTTTTTTATGCCTTGTAAAATGCAAATCAAGGAAAGGTCAAACAATTTATATCAGGTTTTCATTTTGATGAAAATGGAATTGGCATTCAACCACTCTTAATTTTGTGTTCGAATATCTGTGCTTGAAAATCGATGAAGCTAAACCCCTCAGCATCAAAAGCTGGTCTCCGGAAGACCGGCCCAGGGAAAAATTGTTGCTGAAAGGTATTTCCGCCCTCTCCGATGCCGAATTAATTGCCATTCTGATTGGTTCCGGGACCGCCAACCTTAGTGCGGTAGAAGTATCCAAAAAAATCCTTCAGCAGGTGGACTATCACCTGCATGAACTCGCACGGCTTTCTGTAAAAGACCTCACAAAAATAAAAGGCATCGGAGAAGCCAAAGCCGCAACCATTGTGGCGGCCCTGGAGTTGGGTCGCAGAAGAAAGGAAGTTGATATGCCTGCCAGGCCGAAAGTGGGTTCATCCAAAGATGCCTTTGATCAGCTCATAGGCGACCTTATTGACTTGCCGCATGAGGAATTTTGGGTTTTGTTATTAAACAGGGCCAACGGCATCATAAAAAAGAAGCGCGTCAGCGAAGGCGGTGTGAGTGGCACTGTCGCAGACCCCAAGATCATTTTCAAAATGGCACTGGAAGAGCTTGCCAGTGGTGTTATTGTGGCCCATAACCATCCTTCCGGTAACCTGAAAGCCAGCCAAAGTGATATTGACCTCACCAAACGCTTAAAGGAGGCTGGAAAATTTTTAGAAATTCAATTGCTGGATCATCTGATTGTCTGTGGACAGAAGTATTTTAGTTTTGCAGACGAGGGAATACTTTAGTTGTTAGTTGTTCGTCGCTGATTGGATACATTTAGGTTTTCAGATTTCATGTTCAATGTTCAATGTTTCAAGTTTAAGGTTCAATGAAATTCTCAAAGATCATAGTTGTATTGGGGATCATTCTTTTAGGGGTGATCGTGAAGTACTCTATTTCGTCCGGACCTGATGATCAGAAATATATGGAAGACATCAATAAAGAAAGGAAAGAGAAGGATGACTTCATGAAAAATTCTGAGTCTTCACCTTTTGGTGAGGGGCGAATTTCATTTGACAGTTTAAACTATTTCGCCCCCAATCTGAAATACAGGATCTTGGCAAGCCTCCAGGCAGTTGAAAACAAAAAAGTGTTGGTTTTACCCACCAGCACTAGCGAAGAAAATCGCTACCTCGAATATGCGAAGGTTGAATTTGAATTGGAAGGTGTAAAATGCAAGCTTCTTGTGTTGGAGGTGATGGCCTCGGGCCCTACCCGCGGTACACTCTTCCTGGCATTTGCTGATGAAACCAGTGCAATGGAAACTTATGGAGCAGGGCGTTACCTCGAATTAAAGAAAGTTCCGGGAGCCTCAAACATTATCCTTGATTTTAATAAAGCTTACAATCCCTATTGTGCGTACGTTGATAATTTTTCTTGCCCCTTTCCACCCAAGGAGAATATCCTAAAAGTCAGAATTCCCGCTGGCGAAAAGAGCCACCATTAATTCGTTGGTCGTGGAATAAATTCAACTTGTATTTATTGGTGCCGCCCTCCTTCAGACAGGGTGACAAAATTTGAAGAGTCTCCTTCGAAGGATGTCAGGCTGAGCGCCTGCCCGCCGAAGCTGTCTCAGCGCAGGCAGGGAGGTCGAAGCCAGAGGCTAGCCCATTGTTACCTTTCCTTTTCTTGACACAATCCGCCAGGCAAGAGAGCGAGGGGAAAAGCCACCCATGAGTTCTTCTTTTAAAACCTATTACTTAAGAGATTTACTTCCATCCGGCTGATAGACATACCGGAAGGTATAATACCGTGCCTGGTCAGCAGAAGTTGGAGAAGCAGGTGCATTCAGATAATAGCTTAAAATTTCCATTTTAGCATACTTACCATTAGCCGTCTTAAAAATCAAAACCTTTCCAGCAATCGGTGTTACAACATTACTGGTCTGATTTACACTATACCATCCGTTCCCGGATCCCCGGGTAATTGCATATAAGGCCGGGACCGCATTTTTATTATCCTGGAGATAGCCGTTATCAGGTGCGATGTTTATCGCATCAAAAATGTCAATCACAACCTGCCCACTAGCCGTTCCCAGGCCACTGGTTCCGCTGTTTACAATAATTTTCGTACTGTTAAATCCAATATCCCATTTTGTTGTTGCACTATCAGTGTTTAAAACCACAGCTCCGGTTTGAAAACTAAATAAGGAGTATTTATTTGTAACGCCAATCGGTACGCCCATGTTAGAATATCCACCAGAGGGAGGGTCAGCGGCCAGGTTGCTGATCTTAGCGGACACCAGTATGGTGGCAGGAGTCGGATCGGATTTACTGCACGCAACAAAGACCATCGTCAAGCCAGCAAGCAATAAAATGGACAAAAGAAATTTCAAAAGTTTCATATGAATTTAATTTTTATTGGATTTATTATTTGAAAAAGAATAGCTCACACTTACATACATCAACCGGCCCGCGATATTGGGAATATAAATAGGGTATTTGTAGTCAAACAGGTTATCCACGCCCACCTGAAAGCGTAGACTTTGCTGCAGTGTCTTGGCAACAGACACGTTTACCAACGCGTAGCCATTTACAAACCGATCATGGGTGTCAAGAATCCCATTGCCATCCAGATCAGAGGATGGTATGGATTCCCCTTGAATATTACCCCGGATGTCGCCAATCCCATAACGTCCGCGGTAAATGACCCGCACACTTGCATCCCATCCCTTTTCCTTATCAGAATAGAAAAGCTTGATATTAGCCATGTGACGGGATCGATTGTACAGACCATAGTATTCGCCAGGTGTCAATCGTTTGGTCACCAGGGTCATCGGATCACGCCAGAAAACCTCTCCCTTGGCAACCTGCTCGGCTACATCTTTATCTTTTGCATATAACAACTGATACCCTGCTGAGAGATTTAACTTCCTGGCGATCGGATAGGATGCATTGAATTCCAGCCCCGTGGTGTAGGCGCGCTTGATATTGCGGTAACTGTAAATACTTTGACTTGCCGTAGTGATGGCAACCACTTGCGTTTCAATCAGGTTATTTATTGAATTGTAAAATAAGTTGACATCCATCTGGAGCGCCTTCACAACTTCGGCATGAGCACCCAGATTAAAAGATTCAGAACGTTCTGCATTTAATTTGCCAATGAGTGCCGGGTCATACAGGTAGGCTTGGATCTGACCCTGCGACTGTAATTGGGCCAGCCGGTCACCCACCACTTCAGTCCCCAATACACTGTAGCCACCACCGGCCGAATTATTGAAATTAAAATAAAGTTGTCGGAAATCCGGTGCCTTGAAACCGACACCATAGGATCCTTTGAGTATGATTTTTTTGCTCAACTCAAATCGACCGGATAATTTCGGACTAAACTGTGAACCGTATATCGTATTATAGTCGAAACGGCCACCAGCGATAATATGCAAGCGCGTCACTGGCGACCACTCATCCTGGAAGAACGCATACCGGGTTTGCTGTCTGCGCACTGATTCATCTCCATAACGGGAAGTTTGAATCGATTCGAAAATTGTTCCAGCACCCAGTGTCAGAATATTCTTGTCACTGAAATAATATTCTGCATTTAACTCAGGCCGTTGAAAGGTCTGTTTGAAATCATCGGTATAATAAAGTGTATCCGTAGCCTCATTGTTGAGATGCGTTGCCGTTTCATAGTGCGTAGAATAAAAACGGGCGGTCATTTTCAGCCGGTTCGTAAATCGGTGCACGAGCACCGGGTTAAAATTCCAATCCCGGATAATCCCACTTCCTGAAGTCCGGATTTTTCCCAAACCCGCTGTTAATACTTCAAAATTGAATTTCTGTTCCTCATCAAAGTAGCGGCCTGACAGACTCAAGTCCGTCTTCGGACTGAACTTATATGTGATTTTAAAATTGGCTGTATAGTTGCGAAAAGGAGAAACGGTCTTGCCAAAATTTTCCGGCGACAAATCATAACCGTCCGTGCTGTACCGGTTGGCAAAAACATAAACGCCGAGTTTCCCGGAAGTATAACTGTAATCGCCTGAAAGGTCCAGGGTATTGTTGGTGCCATACCGGGAATAAAAACTTCCCCGCTTGCCTTGGGGCCGCTCTGTGATGATATTCACCACACCAGCCAATGCATCCGAGCCATACAAACTGGAAGAAGGCCCTTTCACTATTTCAATTTGTTTAATGTTTCCCACGGTGATTCGGCTCAGTTCAAGCGAACCGGTATAACGACCGATGAGCGGCTCGCCATCGATCAATATCAAAGTATAGTCCGGATTAAATCCCTGAAGCTGAAGACCATTGCCCTGACCGTTGACCTGGGGTACAATAGTCAACCCGGTTTGTTCGCTGAGCACATCATTCAACCGCAATGAACCCATGGTTTTTATCTGGGATTGCTGGATCAATGTCACTGGCATGGGCAATGCGCCCATCGTCCGCTCATTTCGGGTAGCGGTCACAATGATTTCATCCAATTGTTTGGTTTGGAGTGAATCTTGCGCACGAACCAATGTTCCTAAAAGAATAATGGTCACTAATACCGTGAGAAATTTAAGCACCGACGCAAAGATTCACCAAGCCCCACTTAAATAATACCCGTATCAGAACAATAAATACCCATTATGTTTAGATACCATCATTTTGGGCCATTTTTCAATGAATGGCTTGAAAATGAAACCAAAATCACATATTTGTATGATATTTATCACCTATGGAAACTCAATTATCTAAAGAATCTCAAGAAAAAAATACCCTCGAAAGTTCAGCGCATACCTTGTACGAGCAAAATGATCAATCGCTGAGTATTGTAGAAAACAGTGGAGATCAGGTCACTCAAAGCCAGAGTCTGATTCGAAAGTCCATTATTCATTTTTATTTCTGTATCGAAGGGAACGCGGTTTTTGAGTTCGGGCCCCACTACAGCAAGGAGATCCAGCGGCAACGGAATTATTTCTTTTATAATCCTGAAAAAGATTTACCGTTTACACTCAGGCTTTTGCCTCATACGCGGATGGTCTTTCTCACCATCTCCTTGGAAAGCCTTCACCAGCTCTTTGTGCACGAGCCCCTTCCCTTCCTTAAACCAGAAAATATCAATCAGAAATTTTATGATGAACGTGAAATTCCCTCCTATTTGCTGGTCGAATTAAATCAACTATTCAACATCCAGCTCAGTGAAAATGCCAACAGGCTTTTTTATCAGGGAAAAATCCTTGAATTACTGGCCTTGTATTTTTCCTATAAAAAGCCCGATATCGAAGCTTGTCCTTTCCTAAAAGACCAGGATACCCTCCGCAAAATCAAACAGGTAAAGGAATATTTGTTAAAAAATATCGATGCACCCCCCGGCCTGAAAGAACTGGCGAAGTGGGCGGGATTAAATGAATATCAATTAAAGGCAGGGTTCAAAGAAATTTATGGCAACACCGTTTACGGATATTTATTAAACCATAAGCTTGATAACGCCCGCGTTCTGCTGGATTCAAAAAAATACCAGGTAGCGGAAGTGGCTTATCAAATCGGATATGCCAACCCCAGCCACTTCATAGCAGCCTTCAAGAAAAAATTTGGTGTGACACCGAAAAAGTATTTGATGGCGAAAGCCTAGAATTAATAATTAACCACATAGGAAACATAGACCTACTCATTAACTACAACTATGTGTTCTATATGGTTAAGAAAATTACCGGGCAGATTTTTGATTCAGAAATACTTCATATACCTTTTCACCCTTAATATGGGAGTATAATTCCTCCAGTGTAAAATATTCAAGATTCTTCCGGTTGACGAAAATCACAAAACTCTCATCCACCTTCCCATTTTTATCCTGGATGTTCCCGATTTTCAGTCCCAGGTGTTTGGCCAGAAAATCATAAGTGGCCAGTCGCTTACTCAACCCATAGTCATGCTTTTCATTTTGAAAGTGGGCATTCTCCACCAACGACTCTTTGCCATAGAGCTTATAAATACCTTTGGCAAAAGGGAGTTCCACGGACGGGTTGTTTTTGGTCCAGTCATCACCGTCAGAGACCATCAACATGGGCCGCGGCGCCGCAAGGCAGGCGATCTCAGCGTTGCTGAAAACCTTGTTGCCTGTGCGATGAATCGGCATGCCACTCTCGCACACGCAACCCCCGAAGAAATGAGACGACACCATCACCACCGGAACAGAAACCTTTACGCGCTCATCCAGGGCCGTAACCAAAAATGTCTGGGTACCGCCACCGGAAGCGCCCGTTACCGCGACCCGGTTTGGATCCGCTTCGGGAAAGGTTAAAAGAAAATCAATGATGCGGATGCTGTTCCAGGTCTGAAAGATGAGGGATTTGGCATACTCATGCTCGAGCTGGGTGCTTTCGCCGTAGCCAACTATGTCATAGGAAAATACCAGGGCGCCCATTTTTGCAAACGAGGCGCAACGTGACTGCATGTCATTTCTAAATCTTCCATAGTCTTCAGGCTTATCCCAATGTCCATGGGGACAAAGGATTAAGGCCAACGACTTATTTTCAACCTTGCCCAGAGGCCGGTAGAGATTTCCCGTAACAAAAAAACCGGGAAGGCTTTCAAAAGCAACGGCCTCAACAGAATAGCCATCCAGGATTTTTTTGTTTCGGAATTTCGCATTCAGCGGATTCTTCGCAGGGAATTTTTCCAATTCCATTCCTTTCCTCAACTGGCTCCGGATGCTGTCCGCATGGCGTGTCCAGTCCTCCTGAGAATGGATGCTTTTCAGCACACCGGCCAGTTTTTCCGCACCTTCCTTTTCGGTGTAAAAATTTCCCTGGCAAAGGTCGGTTGTAGGGCTTTGGCCGAACGAAGTGAATGGTCCCAGGGACGCCATTCCTACCAACACAAACAGAAGACAGTAGTTTTTTGCTTTCATAATAAATGGATTACCGGAAATTACAATTAAATGTTTCTCCCTTAGATGATTCTGTCAATACCTTCTTCTTCTCGAGGTGGTGGTGCCGAATAACATACCAAACACACCCCTTACCAATTCCCTTCCCACCTGCTTGGCGACCGGAGACGTCATTACTTCTTCGAAGGTACTCTTGACAGGCTTCGCCGATCTTGTGGTTTGGGCAGTCGAAGTTGATTGGGTCACATTCTGGCTTCCTGCCTGCACCCTTTCGTTAAGAATTTCAAACGCACTTCTCGGGTCAATCGACTCTTTGTATTTCTTGTACATTTCGGAGCCATCCAGCAGACTTTGATATTCCTGTGTTGACAGCGTACCCATTACAGAAGCAGGCGCCGCCAAATGTGTCACTACCGTCTCGGTCGGAATTCCCTTTTCATTAAGTACGGAGATGAAAGCCTGACCCGTGCCGAGTTGTGTGAATTGCTTTTCGAGATCGTAGAATTCAGATTTGGGAAAAGTCTTGATCGTCGCCTTCAGATCTTTCACATCATTGGGTGTGAAAGCACGAATTACATGATGCACCCTGTTCCCCAACTGCGAGAGCACGGAAGAAGGAACGTCCTGTGTAAGTTGTGTGCAGAAGAAAACACCAACGCCCTTGGACCTGATCAGACGCATCACCTGTTCAATCTGGTCCATGAATGCTTTGGGAGCATCCTTGAACAGCAAGTGTGCTTCATCGAGGAAGAAAACCAATTTAGGTTTCTCCAGGTCACCGGCTTCCGGAAGGCTTTGGTAAATCTCCGCCAGCAGGGAAAGCATAAAGGTGGAGAAAATAGCAGGTTGATTTTGGACATCGGATACATTCAGCAAGCTGATGACACCTCGTCCGTTCACTTTTTCCAGCAGGTCAGCAATGTCAAACGATTTTTCTCCGAAGATCTGATTAACCCCTTGTTGCTCGAGCGCTACAATCTTTCGAAGAATGGTGCCCGTAGTGGCGGGAGAAATTTTTCCATAACTCTCCTTGATTTCCGCTGCCCCTGGGCCTTCTGACAAATAATTCAGAACTTTTTTCAAATCATTCAAGTCAACGATTGGTAGTTGCTTGTCATCGGCATATTTGAATAAAATCATCAGGACACTGCTCTGAACGTCATTGAGTTCAAGAACCTTACTCAACAGCACGGGCCCAAACTCTGTGACCGTGGCCCGCATCTGGGCGCCCAGCTTTCCGCTCAGCGAATAAATTTCCAACGGAAAGCCCAAAGGTGAATACTTTATGCCCAGGGCTTTTGCTCGCTCATTAATCTTATCATTGGCCACCCCCTCCTTTGCCATGCCGGAAAGGTCGCCTTTCATATCAGGCATAAACACGGCAACACCCGCTGCGGAAAGTTGCTCGGCCATCAGTTGGAGGGTCCTGGTTTTACCGGATCCGGTGGCGCCGGTTATCAGACCATGGCGGTTCATTACGCGCAAGGCAATATTTACTTTTGTTTCTGCCACGATTTCACCTTCAAAAACGCCTGCTCCAAGATAGAGGGATGGCGGGTTCACAGAATACGAAGTATTAATCGCCGTAATAAATTTATCCTTTGACATTTTTTAGTAATTTAAGATTTGAACATTACTTCAGGGCCCTTCGTCCCGGATCGTTGATGGTATCACAACAAACCTATGAAAAAGCTACTTATTTCAATCCTACTGATAGTATCTGCGGTTCATTGCAAAGCACAATCTGCCGGTGATGAGAGGATATTACTGGGTCTTGAAACCCAGCTGACAGAAGCTATTGCCCTTCACAAAGAGGCGTTTCTAAATAATTTATTTGATGATGCGTACCACGGTGTAACTCCAAATGGTGCCGTGGTCAACAAGGCGAAATGGCTGGAACTTTTGAAGACCAACAATCCCTACGTTATTTTCAGTATCGACGAAGTGAAGGCAACCGTTTTTGGCAATACCGCCATTGTCAGCGGAAAGCTGGTGGGCAAAAGCAAATCCGGAACCATTATTGGACAATCGCGATACGTACATATTTTTGTCAAGCGCACGGACCAATGGAAAATCATTGAAGAGCAAAGCACCCTGGTCATTCAGCAGTAATGGCAATGGAAAATTATTGATGGACAGGGCATCTCTTCCTTTTTCTAAACTCCTCATTTTGTTTAGCTTTCCTTTCATTTATCTAAGCTTATGAAAAGACTGATTTTACTCTTTGTGCTTTTTTCAGTTAAGTTATTGGCGCAGGAGTCCGTAAAAAAAGCGCCTGAGATAAAAGAAGGCGATGGCCCATTCACACAACTTATCATTCGTGGCATCATGCTCATAGACGGCACCGGCTCACCGCCCATCGGGCCCGTGGACATCGTTGTCAACAACAACAAGATTACCCGCATTGCCAGTCTTGGTTTGCCAACACCGGGAATGGCGAGCAGTTCAAATCGCATCAAACTTGAACCTGGCGGCAAAGAACTTAATTGCGAAGGCATGTACCTCATGCCGGGCTTTGTGGATATGCATGGCCACATCGGCGGCAGCCAGGCCCCCATTGCAGAATACGTTTTTAAACTTTGGTTGGCCCATGGTATTACAACCATCCGCGAGCCGGGTTCCAGCAACGGCGTAGATTGGGTCCTGGATCAAAAAAATAAAAGCGCACAAAACCTGATCACCGCCCCCCGTATCAAAGCCCTCGTAACATTTGGCGCTGGCCGCAAGGAGCCGATCCGCTCACCCGAACAAGCACGGTCCTGGGTAAATGAGAACAAAATAAAAGGCGCCGATGGAATAAAATTTTTTGGCGCCACCCCGGAGATAATGGATGCGGCGTTGCGGGAGAATAAACGTCTGGGCCTCCGATCCGCTTGCCATCATGCTCAACTGGGTGTCGCCCGCTGGAATGTGGTGCAGTCTGCCCGCGCGGGTCTCACCTCCATGGAGCACTGGTATGGCCTGCCCGAGGCGATGCTCACCAACGCAACCATTCAGAATTATCCACTTTCATATAACTATTCCAATGAACAGCACCGCTTTGAAGAAGCTGGCAGACTCTGGAAGCAGGCCGCTGCTCCCTATTCCGAGAAATGGAATGCGGTGATGGATACCCTGTTGAAACTGGATTTCACGCTCGACCCGACTTTTAATATTTACGAAGCCGCCCGGGACTTGCACAAAGCGCGTCGGCAGGAATGGCATGAACTTTACACCCTGCCCCAACTGTGGGCTTTCTACCAACCAAGCCGGGTTGCCCATGGATCCTTTTGGTTTTCATGGGGTACGGAACAGGAAGTTGCCTGGAGGGAAAACTACCGGCTGTGGATGGCCTTTGTAAATGAATACAAAAATCGCGGAGGGCGAGTCACCACAGGCTCTGATGCTGCTTTTATTTTTCAACTCTATGGATTCGGATACATCCGTGAACTGGAGTTGCTTCGCGAAGCAGGATTCCATCCACTGGAAGTGATTCGTTCTGCCACCCTGTACGGAGCTCAGGCACTTGGCATGGAGAAAGAAATCGGATCGGTGGAAGTTGGCAAGTTGGCAGACTTTGTAGTTATTGATCAAAACCCGCTCGAAAATCTTCAGGTGTTATATGGTGTAGGTGCGATAAAACTGATGGATGATAATACTGTGCAACGCGTCGGCGGCGTCAAATACACCATCAAAGACGGCATTATCTATGATGCGAAAAAACTGCTGGCCGATGTAAAAAAGATAGTAGATGAGGAGAAAGCAAAGGCAGGCTTTGTATTGAAGCAGCCTGGAAACTAAATCAGACCTACCGAAGCGGAGTGGTATTTTTTACATCAAAATCATCCCTGAGGCTTGCGCCCATCAGGGACAAGTTCGCAAGTTCATTTTTGCGAAAGCTCAATTTGTTCTTCGAAGTCACGGCATCCAGGTACCTTCCTTTTATAGGCTTTTCAGTCCGGTAATAGCCGGAAGATTGTCCCATTTTTTCATAATAAAGAGCATATACACTTACCTGGTAGGAGCCTTTATTTAATACAACGATAAACTTGCCGGTCCATTCACCATCCCAATACATGCGGGGTGTATTCATGTAGTTACGATCGTATTTTTTGCAATCCACTTTATAATGGTGCAGTTCCCCATTATATCCAGCTTCATTACGAATCACATTAAAGGTGAAAAACTTTGATTTTAGCATTTGCACCACCCGGTGCCGGACACTATCAATGTCACCCGGGCACACATAGGTATTTCGCCACACTAACTCGTTTTCCAGGATTTCAAATTGGTCAAATCGGGAAATGCCTTCCTGTGCAAAGGTCGCTCCAGGCAGTAAAAAGAAGGCAAGAAAAGCCACCCTTAAAGTCCCAATCAACCCTATTTCAGTGACCCAACCCATGGTGCAAGAAAATCAAAATCCGGCTTAAAATCCCAGCCGATCAAAGACGGGGGTGAAGAATAATCTTCTGAATTTTTAGGTGAAAGGGTCAAATTCAGACGTACTTTTCATAAAAACGTTACTTTTATTATAAAATGACCTCTGTTTTTACCCTATATCAAACGAATTCGTAACTATTTTTGAGAATATGGGTTGTTTTTAACCTAACTTTTCAAATATTTAATAAAAATTTCAAACAAGACGCTACCCTAAACCCTACCCCCTATGAAAAAACCTGTTATCTTTTTAGTGCTGTTGGTGGCTATCAGTGTGATGGCCTTATTTATCCCTTCCGTGCCGGGCACCATACCCACCGAAGGCATCAATTCAGGTGATGTCGCCTGGATGCTGGCCGCAACCGCGTTGGTGATGTTAATGACTCCCGGCCTTGCCTTTTTTTATGGCGGTATGATTGATACCAAGAGTATAGTTTCCACCATGTTGCAAAGCTTTATTGCCATGGGCGTAATTAGTGTATTGTGGATAGTGGTGGGTTTCAGCATTGCCTTCGGAGATTCAATCGGAGGATTCATTGGCGACCCCACCTCATTCTTCATGTTTACCCATGTGTTGGATGGAAAGCCCTGGTCATTGGCGCCTACGATTCCACTGGTACTTTTCGCCTTCTTTCAACTGAAATTTGCCATCATCACTCCGGCGCTAATTACTGGCTCGTTTGCTGAACGCATTCGCTTCAAATCCTATATCATTTTCCTCGTACTTTTCTCCTTATTCATTTACGCACCGCTGGCCCATTGGACGTGGCATCCGGATGGCTTCCTGTTTAAAATGGGCGTGCTCGATTTTGCCGGAGGAACGGTAGTTCACATGTCTGCTGGATTTGCTGCCTTGGCGGTTTCAATTTATCTGAGAACAAAATCTGAAAAACAGGCCATTGCGCCTGCGAATATCCCCTATGTATTGCTTGGCACTGGTTTGCTTTGGTTTGGTTGGTTCGGGTTCAATGCAGGAAGCGCTCTAAGTGCCGGCACTTTGGCTGCGTCAGCATTTGCTACTACGAATACCGCTTCGGCCGCTGCCGGCTTATGCTGGGTATTAGTTGATGTTGTGCGTGGAAAAAAACCTTCAGCCCTTGGCTTCTGTATTGGCGCCGTTGTCGGCCTCGTAGCCATTACGCCGGCAGCCGGCTTCGTCACTATTCCATCATCACTATTCATCGGCACGGTTGCCAGCCTAATCAGCAATGTAGTGATTCATTGGAAATCAAAAACTTCACTTGAAGACACCCTTGATGTATTCCCATGCCACGGCGTGGGTGGTGCAGTAGGTATGGTGATGACAGCACTCTTGGCCAACACGGCCGTGAATGCCGCTAACACAACAGGAAACGGATTGTTCTTCGGAGAATTCACACTCTTCAAAGTGCATATGATCGCATTGGTAATTGTTATGGCGTTTGTCTTCGCCGGCTCTATGCTCATTCTGAAAATAACAGACCTTATTTCTCCTTTATCGATTTCAGAAGAAGAGAAGAAAGTGGGATCTGATTTCTCGCAGCACGGTGAACACCATCAATCTTTCGATTTACGCAAAGCAGTTTAATGCGAAATCACTAAAGCGTTCCGGGGGATGTTGGATATCCCACCGGAACCGCTCTAGCTTATTGTTTAAAAAAACACATTCAAAATTATGAAAAATATGAATAATCGATTTATACTTATTTATGGACTCTTCCTTTGCTTACTCCTTTCAGCAAATTCTGTGCTGGCCCAAAACAACCTGGTAGTTGCCTCGCTCAAAGAAAATACAATCGTCAAATCCGATGAACCCATCGTAACGGTCGGAGAAAAGAAAGCGACAGAGGAAAAAAAGGAAGAGGAAGTGGATGGAAAGTTGACTGTAAACGGATATCTGGACAGCTATTATTTCACCAATTTTAATAACCCGTCATCACGTGACAACATGGGGCAATCTGGTGTTGGACGTGGTTTCGACCGCCGCGTAGATATGTTTCAGCTGGGAATGGTGCAAACTGTTTTCAAATACACCACTAAAAATTCCGAAATGGTGGCAGACCTGGCCTTTGGGCCCAGCGCTCAATACGGAAATTATGGTAACGTTCCCGTAATGGCTCCGGCGTACGGCCTGAAGTTGGGTAATGATGTCTATTCAGCCATCATGATTAAACAGGCGTATTGGAAGTACAATGCGACAGAAAAACTATCTTTCATCATGGGACAGTTTGGTACCCACATCGGGTATGAGTACATAGACGCTCCGCTCAATTTCCACTATTCCATCAACCACACTTTCAATAGCGGAATCCCTTTCTATCATACTGGTATTAAAAGTACCTATGTCGTCAGCGACAAGGTCTCCGTGATGCTCGGCGTTACGAATGGTTTCGACTATGTGCATGACAACAATAGGGCCAAGGGGATCATCAGTCAAGTGACATTAACACCGGCAAAAGGATTAAGTATTTATCTCAACTATATCAATACCAATGAAACCAATGCTGACTCGCTGGGAAATACGCCTCCCGGCAATTTCACCGTGTACGATCTGAATGGCGGATACCAACTCTCGAGCAAGTTCTATGTAGGATGGTGGTTCATGTATGGTTCACAGTATGGCAAACTGGAAGCTCCGGGCACATTCATTCCCGCTGATGGAGACGTTGTTACTACCAAACACTGGGGTGGCGCTAATATTTATTTAACCTATGCCATGAGCGATGTGTTTACGCTTGGATTCAGGGGGGAACATTTTGACAACTCATCAGGCGCCAGAGGATTGCGAAACGTAGATGGCACTGGCCAGGCAATCGGCGCGACCGTCAATACTTTCACGTTGACAGGTTCTCTTGCCCTCGCCGACAACCACCTTATCCTTAAACCCGAATTGAGGATGGATGTTTTCAATAGCCTTGCCGGCGCTGCTAACGAAAAATCCCAGCAGTTTATGGATTCGAAAGGTGTGTATTCAAAGAATAGTCAAACGACCCTTGGCTTCGCCGCCATTTATAAGTTCTGACATGAACCACAAAAACCAATATAATATGAGTAAGACAAAACTCGAATACCTCTGGCTCGATGGCTACACACCCACGCAATGTCTGCGGAGCAAGACCAAAATCGTAAAGGACTTTGATGGCACCCTGGAAGATTGCCCAGGCTGGTCCTTTGACGGAAGTTCTACGGAACAGGCACCCGGTGGGTCATCGGATTGCCTGCTTACACCGGTAGCCTTATTTCCTGATCCGGGTCGCAAAGATGCCTACCTGGTAATGTGTGAAGTAATGAGCCCGGATGGTTCGCCCCATGTTTCCAACGGCCGCGCACTCATAGAAGATGATGACCGCGACTTCTGGTTTGGTTTCGAACAAGAATATTTTCTGTGGAATCCCAACACTGCCAAACCCTTGGGATTTCCTGAAAATGGCTTTCCGGCTCCTCAGGGACAATACTATTGCAGTGTAGGCGCCAAGAATGCTTTCGGACGTCATATTGTTGAAGAACATCTGGATATGTGCCTAACGGCCGGCCTTAACAT
>JAYWDP010000347.1:0-4357 GCA_043779775.1 Cyclobacteriaceae bacterium | reverse complement strand
AGGTGCCAGGAGTTGTATAATTCCCTAAAACATTATAAGAGGGCCCTCCTGAAACTATCATGGCACGCGTGTCTCCGTTGACAAATCCTGTAATGGTTTCTGTAAACGCTGGCGTCGTGCTGCAGCAGTCAATAACTTTGTCATCCGCTTTCACAATGAGAGCAGCCGGCGTAATGATCAGGGTGCCATTGTTGCTGACAAAATAATAGTTATTGTCACTGCCTCCGTTAACGGTTATCGGATAGCTGCCCACCCCGCTGCCAGTCGTCGCCAATGATGATGCAACCGGCGGCACATCAATCATGCTTGATTTGTCGGCTCCCTTAAATCCGGAATAATTTAGCATAAATTCAGGATTAGCACTGCCAAAGACTTTTGTCTTGTTCGCCGCTGTTACGGTAAGCATGGCCTGACTGACGCCCAGGGTGCCATTGACCAAATTGAATATGTAATTATTGTCGGATCCGCCTCCCAGCGTGACGGGGTACGTCCCTACATCACTGGTTGTGGTGGCGGTTGTGGCGACATTCACCTTTGTATTAATGACCGAGGCATCATCTGATCCCTTGAAGCCGGAATAACTGATAGTCAACTCAGGATTATTTTCACCGTAAATTTTTGACTTACTGTCTGCCGTGGCCGTAAGGGTTGCCTGACTGATAGTCAATGTGCCGCTGAATAAGATGACAGTGTAGTTGATATCGGTACCTCCGGCTAAAGTAATTAAATATCCACCAGCATCACTGCTTGTTGTAGCTACCGTTGAAGCCGTTACAGGAGAACCAATGACCAACGCGTTATCTGAACCCTTGAATCCGGAATAGCTGATAGTCCACTCAGGATTGTCTTCACCATAGATTCTTGCTTTGTTGTCCGCTGTGGCGGTAAGCGAAGCCTGGGTGATTGTCATGGTGCCATTAACCAATGAAACCAGGTAATTATTATCGGTACCTCCGGCTAAAGTAATCGGGTACGAGCCAGCATTGCTGTTGGTGACCGCCGTGGTTGACATGGTTATTTGTGTGTCAATAACAGCGGCATTATCCACGCCTTTAAAGCCGTCATAACTAATGCTTAGTTCAGGATTACCGTCTCCATAGATTTTAGTCTTGTCGTCCGCAGTTGCCGTAAGCTTGGCCCGATTGACTATGAGTAAGCCGTTGACCACCGTGATCTGATAGTTATTATCTACCCCCCCTGCCAACTCGATAGGATACGTATTCACATCACTTTTTGTAACTGCTGTCGTTGAAATAGCGATCGGTGTATCGATCACTGTCGCATTATCCAAACCCTTGAATCCTTCATAACTGATAGTCAATATAGGATTCTCATCGCCATAGATTTTCTCCTTGATGTCTGCGGTTGCTGTAAGCGCCGCTTGAGTGATCGTTAGTGTGCCGTTGATCAACGAGACCTGATAGTTATTATCTCCTCCCCCTGCTAACTCGATCGGATAACTCTTCACATCACTGGTTGTCAATGCCTGGGTCGAGGCCTTTACCGGAACATTCAAGTCCAAAGGGCTGTCTTCTCCCTTGAAGCCCTTGTATGTAATAGTCAGAACTGGATTTACGTCACCATAAGTTTTTGATTTATCATCTGCTGTTGCCGTAAGCATGGCTGGCGTGATGGTGAGCTTCCCGTTGTTCAGCAATAAATTGTAATTGTTGTCAAGACCTCCGCTAAGAATGATGTCGTAAATACCTACATCACTTGTGGTAATCGCGCTTGTTGATTTCACAATGGGTGCATCAATCATGGTCGCGTCATCAGTCCATTTGAAGCCCGAATAACTTATGGTCAAACCAGGATTAACGTCACCGTAGATCTTGGTCTTATCATCTGCCGTCGCGATGAGGTCAGCCTTGGCTACCGTTATTTTCCCATTGACATACGTCACCGTGTAGTTCACCGGCAAGTCATCAGGGAGGGTTTGAAGAGTTGATTGAATCAAGTCAACTTTTGGTACAATGTTGTATGGTAACGCTGCTGCTGAAATTGCTCCTGTGCTCTCATATTGTGTGCCCTGTTCATCTTTCAATTTATAAGACAGTAAAGCAACAACGCCCGCCTGGACTTCGTCGTACTTGAATCCTGTAATGACGGACGTGTACAACGGCTGGTCCTGGCCGTAGACCATTTGAGGTTTATTTTCCGCGGTTACAGTAAGCGGAGCCTGTGTTATTGTCAGTGTCCCTAGGCCATAACTAATATCAAAGTTGCTTGACAACAATGCGCCAGGCACTATAATATGTTGTCCGGCAGTAGTTCCGGTGATCATATTGATGGCAAATAATTCCGGGAGCACCCAGAAGTTTCCATCAGGCGATTTGTTGGTATCTGCCACATCATCACCATCAACAATAACAACGACATTACTGTTGCCTGGATCGGTTCCAGAACCCACAGAATTGCTGTTTACGAGTGGCGAGCCGTTGATCAGCGCCCTGGAATTGATCAATGCGCCTGAATTAATCAGGGCCCTCGAATTAATCAAGGCTCTTGAATTACTCAATGCGTTGGAATTAACAACCGGTGCAATCAGTGGTGCACTGTTAGGGTCTATTGTATAGTCTAAAAGAGATTCTGCCGAGAAGTCAACCACACGGGTGGTCTCTGTTGGTGTAGAATTAATTAATGCTCTTGAATTGATGAGCGCGCGCGAATTGATTAGGGCTCTGGAGCTTACCAGCAGGCTCATGTTGATCAGTGCACGGGAATTAATCAGCGCACGGGAATTAATCAGCGCGCGAGAATCCACCAACGCTATCCCATTGGCAAGGGTTGCCGTGTGGGTTTGGCTCAGCAAAGCCTGAAAGTCAACAGCTGGATCAATTTTAGACGGATCGTAACCGCTATAAGTAAAAGTTATTCTGTTATCAATTTTTTCACCGTAGCCAGCAGTTAGGTTTTTAGGTGTGATTACCACAGGCATTTTTTCTATGGTCAACACACCCTCTTTGAATTCGTATGTGTAGAGTTCTTTTAAAGAAATATCAGGCTCCTGCGCGAGATAAGGGCGTATGCTGTAATTCGCAACATTGCTCAGGCTGGTAGCGGGTGTTTCGTAAAGTGTCGCAGCAAGGCCAATGCTTTCAAGGGTAAGACCGGACGCTACGAGCGGCGCTCCGTCCACCAGAATTGTGGAGGTGAAGTCTGGCAACCTCTCGCCAAATTTCTTGTTCTTGTTATCCGCTGTAATCGTGATTTTTTTCTTCACTGTTCCCAAGAAGAACAAGGGGGCCGTTGTGCCGCCATCCAGTTTACTGGGAGAAATAGAGGCTGTTAAAACCTGGATGGGAGGATTACCCTGAAAGGCAGGAATGTCTGTAGTGATTTTGCTCGAGCTGACTACCGTTGTGCTAGCACTGCTGAGTGGTTGGCCCCTAAAAAGAACTTGCGATGTAGTGGATAAATTCTCTCCTTGAATAGTCAGCGTAAATGCATCTTTTCCCGGAGTCTTTCCATCAGGAACAATTAGTTGGGTAATGACAGGCGCCGGCGCGGCAAACGTAGCGATGGAAGCTTCCGGCTGGATAAATCCATATCCTGAAGTGAAATCAGGTCCGGCATCATCCATGTCAATAGCAGAGCTTTGCAGAATTTGTCTGACCTGGGCAGGGCTAAGGATTTCGTTATTGAAGTATTTCTTCTTTGCCTCAATCAGGAGGGCTGCAGCGCCGGCAGCATGTGGTGCCGCGGCAGATGTTCCAAAGAAATTAGGGAATCTGTCATTGTCGATGTTGGCACCATTCAGGAACACTGAGGTATTTACGCCGTTCGGAGCCGTGAAGTCAGGCTTGTTGCGTACAACGCCATTGACTGGCGTGCCACCGCGCGAGGAGAATGAGGCAATCGAAGGCGTCGTCAATCCAAATGCGGGCGTGTTGCTGTAAAGTACCGCTCCCACTGTCATAGCACCGGCCGCGTTGGCTTGTCCTACGATAGTCGAAGTACCTGACTGGTGTTCATTAATAACAAACCCATCACCTCGGAAGACAATGTATTTAAACTTTACACTTTGTGTTCCTGCCGCGCGTACAATCATGATATTGGACTTCGTATCATTATCCCGAACTGTAAATGGCATCACTTCAATAGGATCGCCACCCAGGTTGTTTCTGTTAAACCCAAAAAGTGTGGACCCGTTTTCATTAGTGAGATAGATGTCCAGGTCATTCAATGTTCCTGTTTGGGTTTGACCGATAGAATAAATGGGATCTTCCCACTGGAGCACGAGTGTATACGTTCCTGCACCCAATGTGATTCCCTGGAAAATATCACCACCGCCAAAGTCATGGGCGGAACCGGTAATACCGGGTGGCGTACTAACAGGAGCAAAAGTGCTTTGATA
>JAYWDP010000346.1:0-4369 GCA_043779775.1 Cyclobacteriaceae bacterium | reverse complement strand
CTTCGGCATTTTTTAATTCCATGTACCGCCTGAACGTAAGGTCTACGATGGTTTTAAACCTTTTCAGAATTTTGATTTCCGTTTCTGAGTATGGCTTTTCCGACCAGCCATAGAATACCCCTTCAGAAAAAGGAAGAAAGTAGCCATGTTGTTCATAGCCTTCTGATTGGGCAAGCGGCACGGTGAAGGTGGAATTAATTTTTTCATAGTAAGTTTTCAGAAGCTCCCCTTTGAGCACCGGAAAATAATCTTCATTGCGCATCCAGCTATCGTAAATTTCAGACAACACCGGGTGATCTTCCAGCAAAGCCCAACCCACCAATGAAAGACTGGTTTCCTGCTCCGAAGTAGTGGCAGAATATAAATCTACTTTCCGGCTTTCCTTGGTAAACAATCCCACACCACTGCGAAAGGAGTTGATCCCGAGTTTTCTCAATTCCGAAAATACAATGCTGGCGGTGGCAATCAGGTCGTTGCTGTTGTGCATTGCCATCGCTTTTCCACGCACTTTTTCCAGTGCGGCTTCGATGGTAGCTTCACGGGCCTGTGCTTCCGCCCGTTGCAAGTCCATATAACGCTTATAGGTCAGGCTGATAACCGTGGTGAAGCGGCGATAGATCATCAACTCCTCTTCCTGAAGTTCCTCTTCGGTCCAGGCAACTACATCCCCTTCAGGGAACATGAAATAGTAGCCGTATTGCACGACATCGTTAGCGTAGTCAGGATAGGAAATCTGAGGTTTCAATAATTGATAATACTCTTTTATCTGGTTGCCTTTCAACACTGCATGATACTCCTCCTGTCTTAACCAATGATCATAAGCAGCATCCAGGAGCCAATGTCCTGCCATCTTCAGGCTACCAGCGGCTTCGACCGATCCTCCCTGCCCGGTAGTGCTCATGGTCGATAGCTCAGCGAGCCTGGTTTCCTTATCGATTAAAGCAACACCAACTCTTCGGGGTGTTACACTCAATAATCTCATCTCCCTGTAAAAAACACTGATCGTTTCAGCCAGATCTTGTGAATTGTGCATCGCCATGGCTTTGCCTCGGACTTTTTCGAGCGCGGCTTCGATGGTGGCTTCGCGCGCCTGGGCTTCTGCTTTTTTAAGGTCTCGAAAACGCCGGAAAGTAAGCGAAAAGACAGCCGTAAATTTTTTCAATACCTGTCGGTCTTCTTCCGAGTGGGGATTCTGTGAGAACGTCCAAATGGTACCTTCCGGGAAATAGTAACCCTGAAAATTTTGATCAGGCAGTTCCTGCAAAGGAGCTGAAAAATAGTTTGGTGTGTTGGCTAAGACTCTGTAGTAAGCATGCTTGTCTTCACCGGCCAGGTTGTAGTAATAGAGCTCCTCTTTTTGTTTCCATGCTTTGAAAAGACCTTGCCATAAGGGATGGTCATTCATATTGAACCTTCCAGAACCCCTGACCGTTTTCCCATCATCAGTGTTCGTCACAGACCAAACTTCCATGGTCTGGTCTTCATCTATTATAAGTATTCCACAACGCATGTTTTCAATAGCCAGTTTGTGCAACTCCTTAAACAAGACCCCGGTAGCATCGACCACATCTTCACTATTATGCATGGCCATGGCGCTGGCACGTACCCGTTCGAGTGAAGCTTCAATGGTTGCTTCGCGAGCTTGCCTTTCTGCCTTTTGAAGATCAAGAAAACGGGTATAGGTTTGTTCAAAGACAGCTGCAAATCTTTTGAAGACATCGTGAAATTCCGGGCAGGACTCCAAGGTGATAAACATCAAATTGCCATGAGAAAAATTTGCAAGGTGATGTATTTGAGTTTCGGGTAAAGGGAAACCCGCTTCTATTGAATAGTCAAAATATTCTCTGAAAACAGGAATAGTTTTACGCAGGTACTGATAATGTTCCTGCATTCTTTTGCCACGCATTTCCAGTACATAAAATTGTTCGCCTTTTTGCCTCGACTCATTAAAGCGAATAAAATTAGCGTCTTCCGTCAACGGAATCTTGAGGGCCGGATTAATGCCACTACCATCCTGGGAACTCATCCAGGAATCGCATTCTTTCTCATCTTTTTCCCAGATATTATATCCACAGCTATAAGCAGGCACTCCAAGTGTTTTTGCTTGCTGAAATAATAAAGCAGCCGCATCTTTCAGTTCATCACTGTGCTGCATGGCCATGGTTCTGGCACGAACTCTTTCCATGGCTAATTGAATTTGAGCTTCTCCTGTCTGGGCTTCTGCTTTTTGGAGATCAAGGAAGCGGGTATAGGCTTGCTCAAAAACCTTTACAAAACGCTTTAATATTTCTCTATCAGGTTCCGAAAGTATTTTTCCCAAATGACTATGTGTGACTATCCCCGAGTATTTTGCAACAGCAGATGAATAAGCATAGCTTTGGCTTGATGATACTAATTCTTTTACATTTTCAGGAATGCCTTTATAATCGGTGTGTGTAAAAATATAATTGAAGAATTTACTTTTTTCTTCATAAGGATAAACTTTTGAAAGATATTCTAAACCTGTTGGCCTGGCTTCCCAAAAATCTGATAATACAGGACTCTCGTGATAAGGCAGATAGAATTTCATTGGTGCGGAGATCAAATCAGGGGCTGCAAGCCAATTGGTCATCCCTTTTACCTCATCGTTATAAATAGCGATATGAGCCCCACCGTCCATTGGAACTCCAAGCTCATGCAATTTCTCAAAAACCACTGCTATTACTTCCTTGAGTTCATCTGTTTTGTGCATAGCCAAAGAACGTGAGCGCACTTTTTCCAGTGCAGCTTCTATCTTAGCTTCTCTTGCCTGTGCCTCTGCTTTTTGCAGATCGAGGAAGCGGGTATAGGTCTGTTCAAAAACTTTTCCAAATCGCTTGAAAATATCCCAGGCATCCGGGCATGGTTCAGGTGTAATAAACATCAAGCCAACTTTTGCACCATATACATAATGGTTAATCTGGCGGGTAGGAAACGGAATGCCGGAAGCCAGAATTCCTTCAAATTGTTTTGGCGCAAAACTTATTAAAAGCGCATAGCATTCTTCAAGAGGTTTTCCCGATGTATCGAACACATGAAAATCTTCGCCTCTTTTTTTGGCATCACTTATCTCACGAAAAACAGGATGAGTGGTAAGATCTACCGTATAAGGTTCCATGAATCCTCCGGAGGGATTTGTTACCCAGTCGATATAGGATTCATTTCCTTCCTGCCAAATGTTAAACCCGGTTGTCCATGCATGAATTCCCAATCCCTGCACCTGTTTAAATAATATTTCTGCCACATCTCCCAATTCCTCGCTGCGCTGCATGGCCATGGTTCGCGAACGAACTTTTTCCAATGCCGCTTCAATTTCAAGCGCGCGATTCTTTTGTTCCAACTGCCTGGTGAGTTGAATGTTCTCAGTTTCGAAGTTTTTTAGTACACCTGTTTCTGTCAGTTTAACTTTTATCTTTTCGGGTTTACTTTTCCCGAAAGGCTTCGCACCCGGCTTTTTGGCCATAACTTTTTTATTCGCGGATATTGGAGCCGTTCCCTTCAGTTGCTTTTGAATCTTCGCTTTGGATAATTGCTTTGGTTTGCGAATAGGTCTTTTCATATTGATCAGCCCATTGTCTGAATCACGGATTTACACAGATTATTAGATTTCACAGATTTTCTAGAGCACGAGTCTTTTAAAAGTTAAGCTTTTACTTCCAAAATTGATTAATAAGCCGACCTCCAGTCTGTAGGCTTTAAGGTAATTCAAAACTTGTGCAAGGTGTACATCTTCAAGTTCGATGACTGCCTTCAGCTCAACTAATACCTTGCCATCCACAACAAAATCAGCTCGCCTGGTTCCAATGGGTTCAGGCAGTTCTTTGTAGAATATTTCATGTTCAATTTCCCGCTCATAATAGAGTCCAGCTTGAGTCAATTCCCAGGCCAATGCCCGCTGATATATTACTTCCTGAAACCCATTTCCCAGGAACTTATGGACCTCAAAGGAAGCACCGATGATTTTTTCAGTTATGTCCTTATATTTTAATTCAGCCATTGTAATCCGTGTAATCTTTTAATCCTATTAATCAGTGATTCAGACAATGGGCAGTTCAATAGTAAACTCCGCACCCTCACTTTCTTTCCCTGCCTGTCCGGTAGGCAGGGTCTCCACCTTCAACTCCCCCTTATGCGCTTTCACAATATCATAGCTCAACGACAGCCCCAAGCCCGTCCCCTGCCCTGTAGGTTTGGTGGTGAAGAAAGGCTGGAAGATTTTATCGAGTACTTTTTTGGGGATGCCGTTGCCATTGTCTTTCACAGAAATCAAAATTTTATTATCAATTTTTTTGGTTGACACCACCACCGTTGGCTCATACGCACCCGGCTGGAGTCTCTTTTTCTCAGTTAC
>JAYWDP010000345.1:0-4379 GCA_043779775.1 Cyclobacteriaceae bacterium | reverse complement strand
AGGGTGAGATTGAAAAATCAAAATACCTCCAGTTGCAGGCTGAGGAGGGTGTAAGGAGTGCACAATTAAAACTTTCCACTGAAGTGAATGCTGCGTTTCTTACCTATCAGATAGAAAAAGAGAACCTGAAGAAATATGACCTGATGCTGACCCAATCCGATCAGGTTTTGGAAAATGTACGTTATGCTTATCTTAAAGGGGGAACTACCATCATCGATTTTCTGGATGCCCAACGCAGTTGGTTTGACACCCGTCAACTTTTTCTCAATGCCCGCCTCTCCTACTTTCAAAGCTATATTCAATTATTGTATGTCACCGGCCTTATAAATCAATTGTAATCATGGGAAAGTTAGCCATCCTCTTTTTATGCTCGACCCTTCTGCTCTCATGTAAAAAGGAAAATGGAGAAGAACATCATCTCAATTTTACAAAGCCCAAAGTCAATGGAACACTCATCACTTTCTTCGATGATACCACGGCTTCCTATTTCGCAACTCAACCCATTGAAAGCGCTGACCTGCAGGCTGAATTCTCTGTTCCGGCACGGGTAGTGGCCACGGTCATGGCTTCCTCCGAAAACCCGGGGCAGAATCTGATCCTTTTTGACAACCCCGATCTAACTTCCAACTACACCCTACTTTTACAGCATATTGCCAACATCAGACAAATCGAGGATGTGCTGATCAAGCAGCGAACCATTGAATTGGACCGCATGCTCGACTTACAAAAACACGGGGCCGCTACGGGACGGGATGTACTGGAAGCCCAGACGGCCCTCGCCGTCGTACGCACCGACCTAATCAATCAAAAAACCGCCATGCTTGAGCATGAAACCATGCTTAAGCTGGGAGGATTCAGTACCGGAGCACTTCGCAAAGCGAAATCCAATACCGTTTGGGTTATCTCTGAAATAGCTGACAATCAGATCAGCAAAGTCCGGCCCGGTGAACAATGCAAGGTTACCTTCTCGTCCTTTCCCCAAGAGATTTTCACAGGAAAAATTGAAGATATCGGGGATGTAGTTGATAACGTGACACGATTGCTTAAACTCAGGATCGGCATCGTAAATCCCAGCCACCGGTTAAAAGCCGGTATGTTTGGCTCAACACGTTTTGGCTTAAAAGAAGGAAAATTTCTGACCGTACCCCTCGAATCACTTGTTACCGTACAGGGACAAAACTATGTGTTCGTGAAAAAATCACCACTGGAATTTGAACGCAGAACGGTGTCCATCGGCCAGCAGGCCAACAATCGCATCATTGTATTTGAAGGCATTGCGGAGCATGAACAGGTTGTGATCAAAGGAACCATGCAACTCAAGGGTCTTTCATTTGGATATTAAAATCATTCTTTATGATACAAGTACAAATATTTTTTGACAAGGATAAATTCCGAAACGACAAGCCGCTCACGGACTACATCATGGAATTCCTCGTGGAAAATGAAATACGGGGTGCCACCACCTTCCGTGGTGAAGCTGGATTCGGTGAAAGCCAATATATCAGCCGGCCTGGCCGTCTGTTCTCCTTCGATGATCCCCCGATGTTGATCACCTTTATTGATGAGGATGAAAAAGTAAAGAAAGTACTTACTGCTTTGCGCAAGAAAATCAAGGGTGGTTTTATTGTTACCAATCCCGTGGAGATCTGGAAATAAACTATGATCCGCAGTCTACTTATCTTCTCACTTTCCAACCGATGGATCGTCATTGCCCTGGCCGTGATAGTATCCAGCGTCGGGTATTGGTGCTTTACACAACTCAAAATCGAAGCATATCCCGACATCGCCGATACCAATGTTATCGTCATCGCCAAATTCAATGGGCGTGCCGCGGAGGAAGTAGAACAACAGGTCACCATACCTATTGAGCGGGCACTGAACAATGTTCCCCGTGTGCTGGACCGCCGGAGTCGGACCATCTTCGGACTATCGGTCGTGCAACTCACGTTTGAGGATGGTGCCAATGATTACTTTGCCAGGCAGCAGGTAAATGAACGACTTGCCAGTGCTGAGCTTCCGGATGGTGTAAAACCAGAGCTGGCGCCCCTGACCACTGCCGTCGGAGAAATATTGCGTTACGTGGTTGAAGCCCCCGCCACGTTTAGTCCAACCCAATTGCGCGACTTACAAGATTGGGTGATACGGCCCTTTCTTCTTCAGGTGCCCGGCATTGCGGATGTCACTACGTTTGGCGGTCCCCTCAAACAATTTCAAATCCTTATTTCTCCGGAAAAATTAAGGAAGTACAATCTCACGGTTCATGAGATTATTGCTTCCGTTGAGCAAAATAACCTGAACACGGGGGGTGGCACGATTCAGCGAGGTGGTCAGGGAATGGCCGTGCGCGGATTGGGTGCCATCAAATCAATTCAGGACATCGAAAGCATTGTCGTTGCGTCTTTTCATGGGGTACCGGTTTTTGTCCGTGACATTGCGTCGGTTGAACTCGGGCCCCCTGCTCCTTCAGGTATTTTAGGTTATACTTTCAAAAGCGAACATATTCAAAGCAACGCGGGTACTGAAGGAATCATCCTGCTAAGACGAGGAGAAAATCCCAGTGAGGTATTAAAAAAAGTAAAAGCACAAATTGCAGTCCTGGAGGAAGACGAACTGCCGGCAGGGGTAAAAATCCGAACACTCTACGATCGCAGCTTTCTTATCAACCATTCCCTTGAAACTGTAGGGAAAACACTCTTTGAAGGGGTCTCCATCGTGGTTATCATTTTAATTTTCTTTTTGGGAAGCGTGCGCTCCGCCCTTGTGGTGGCGTTGACGATTCCCTTTGCCTTGTTATTTGCCTTTATTCTGATGCGTCTGACTGGCATTCCAGCCAATCTGCTTTCATTGGGAGCCATAGATTTTGGGATCATCGTGGATGGTGCCTGTATCATGGCTGAACACCTGATACGTAAATACCGCAGCGCCACGGCGGAAGACAAAGAGCAAGGGATCATCAAGATCACTTTGCTGTCGGCGCAGGAAGTAGGACGCGAGATATTTTTCTCCGTGACCATCATCATCCTGGCGTACATGCCCATCCTGATGATGAGCCGTGTAGAAGGAAAGCTTTTTTCGCCCATGGCGCTGACACTGGCCTTCGCGGTAGTTGGTTCGATGGTGTGTGCACTGACGCTGATACCGGTTCTTATTTCTTTCGCCTTTAAAAAAGGATTGGAAAACCTGGATAAGCCCATTGCACAACATAAAAATCCTGTCCTGACTTTTTTGGAGAAAAAGTACAAGGTGGGAGTCCAGCAGATCCTGGAAGCACCTAAGACCGTCGTGATAACGAGCTTTGTTATCATCTTCGGATTGATAGGGCTAGGTGGCAGCTTAGGTACTGAGTTTTTACCCGAACTCGATGAAGGATCTATTTTCCTTCGATGCTTCCTGCCCGCTGGCGTGAGCATTCAGGAAAACGCCAAAATCGCTCCTGATATTCGCAAAATCATTGCGAAATACCCACCCATCGATTATGTTATCACACAAACGGGGCGCAACGATGATGGTACAGATCCTTTCCCGACGAATCGGACAGAAATTCTTGTCGGCTTGCGCGACTATCACCTATGGAGTGATACCATTAAGAAAAAAGATTTGGTGGCCCGAATTCAAAACGATCTTCAAAACAAATTTCCTGGAGCCTTCTTTTCAACAGGTCAGCCCATTATTGATCAGGTGATGGAAATTGTGACCGGAAGTGCTGCTGACCTGGCGATCTCCGTCATAGGCGATGATCTGGAATTTATGAGAAGCAAATCCGACACTATTGCAAATATTGTGCGCGATATGCAGGGTGCTGTTGCCGTAAACATCGAACAAGAGGGAAGGCAGGCGCAGTTGGCTATCAACATCAACCGTCAAAATGCAGCTCGTTATGGAATCAATGTGAGTGACATCCAGGCCATGGTGGAAGCCGCCATCGGAGGCAAGGCCATTTCAAAACTCTATGACGGTGCCAAGCGGTATGATATTGTAGTCCGTTACCTTGCAGAAAACCGCAACACCCTGGAGTCGATTCAAAATCTTCAGATTCCGTCAGCGATGGGAGCGCTCATCCCCATGTCTGAGCTCGCCGACATCCGGTTTTTGGAAGGCCAAACAAATATTTACAGACTAAACGGAAAAAGGATGTCGACGGTCCGGACAAACATCCGTGGCAGGGACCAGGGAGGATTCGTTGCTGAGGTGGAGGAAAAAATTGATAAAGCCATCCACATCCCGAAAGGATACCGTGTGGTTTATGGCGGTCAATATGAAAATCTGGAGCGGGCAGGGAAACAATTGTCGATAACGATACCCCTTACCATTGTTATGGTATTCGTATTATTATTTTCACTTTTCAAGAATTTCAGGCATACGTTTGTAGCCATGTCGTG
>JAYWDP010000344.1:0-4385 GCA_043779775.1 Cyclobacteriaceae bacterium | reverse complement strand
ATTATCCCGTGAGAATAAAATAAACGAATACATCCTCACCATGCTGCGCACGGTGTGGGGGTGCGACTTGCGTTTTCTCAAGCGCGAGCTGAACGATGACCTTATGATGCGCAGTGGCGAATATATCCATCAAATCACACAACAAGGTCTTGTTTATATCGAAGGAGAAACCCTCAAGTTGACCCGCAAAGGCAATCTTTTGGCAGATAAAATTGCAGAAGACCTGATGGTGATTCTTTGATTCCTTGGGAGTTGTGCTCCGCCTTATTAATTTTCAACCTCATTCACCTATGACCACCGAAGAAAAAAGGGTTTACTTGTTGCTGAAAGCTGTGATCTTCCATTACCATGGCCTGGACCAGGAAGAAAAAGAAGACCTTGAGAATGCTGCCATAAAAATGGAAGGACAGGAAGAACTCCTGTGGGCGATGGATTTCATAGAAAAAGACCACTTGACCTCTTTCGAGCGGGCTCGCGCATTTCTCAATGACATTATTGGCGATTACACCAAAGAAAAACGAATCGAACTGATCAACATGGTGTGGGAGTCGAACAACCTGAAAGGTTATGTCACCGAAATGGAAGCGACTGCGATGCTTAAGCTTGCCCGTGACTGGAAGGTGGAAAAGGAATTAATTGAATTAGTTCTGAAGTAGGTCCGTCAAGACAACTTACATACTTAAACACGTAAAACACTTTAACACGTCCCTACAGGCTCATCATGTCCTTGAACTTAGCGGCCTGTCTCCGGCTCACTTCGACTTTGTCACCTCCACGGAGTTTCACCATCAGTCCGCCGTTGAACCAGGGCTCGATACTCTCCACCCAACTGAGATTGACAATGTGCTTGCGGCTTGCGCGGAAGAAAGCACGTTCATCCAGCTTTTCATCCAATGCATTCAGTGATTTATGAATCATGGGGCGGTTCGTATCAAAATATACTTTGATGTAGTTGCCATCTGACTCAAACAACCTGATGCTGGCCAGGCTCACAAACCAGCATCGTTCGCCATCCTTGACAAACACCTGGTCTTCCAGGCCCAGCTTCTGGTCGCGGCCCCGGCCTGACCGGGTGCGTTCCTTGTCCTGGACTTTATGGACCGCCTCCGCCAACCGTTCAGCGGTGATCGGTTTCAACAAGTAATCCAAAGCGCTGACTTCAAATGCTTTGATGGCAAATTCGTCATACGCAGTAGTAAATACCACGAGCGGTACGGTGTCGAGGGACTCCAGCAACTGAAAGCCGGTACGCCCAGGCATTTGTATATCGAGAAAAAGTAAATCCGGATTCAGATCGGTGATCATTTGCTCGGCCTCGTCTGCATTTTGTGCTTCGCCTACAATTTCAATTGAGGGGTGTTCCTCCAAAAGCTTTATCAGCTCTTTGCGTGCCAGGCGCTCATCATCAACAATCAGTGCTTTCATCTCAGGTGTGGTATTTCAATTTCTGTCAAAACAAAAGTATCGTTTTCAGTCAGTATTCTAAACGAAGCATTATTTCCATAAATTAGTTTCAGCCGCTGTTTGGTATTTTCAAGGCCCAATCCTCCGGAATTTCGCTTGGCACCATTCATATACTGCCCGCTATTTCGAATCTTGATAATGAGGCGGTCATTTTGGACGATTGCTTTCATCTGAATAATACCTCCGGCCGTCAATTGGGAAATGCCATGTTTAATGCCGTTTTCAACCAGTGTTTGAATCATAAGGGGTGGTACCAGAAAATCCCGGGACTGCGGATCGATGTCAAATTCTGTTTTCAGCCGTTCTTCAAAACGGATACTTTCAAGGCCCAGGTAATCTTTTACAATCTTCAATTCATCTTCAAATTTCGTGAGCCCCCGTTTGTCGGAAGTCAAGGAGTTTCGCAAAATATTGGAAAGCTGGTTTATGGCCTGCTTTGATTTTGTTGGGTTTTCATCCACCAGGGCACGAATGCTGTTGAGCGCATTGAATATAAAATGTGGATTGAGCTGGGACTTCAAATTGTTCAATTCAATTTCGCGGATAGAGGCCTCCAGTTTCAAAGAGGTGTTGTATCGTTCAAAATAGTTATAGATAAAATACAACACGCACCACATAAAAAAGATGAGTGCATAAATCACCGTTAGGCCCAGGATATTTCGGATGTCAAATGCCACTTTACTGTTGAACAATCCCAGGGGCACCGAGATGGGCATCCTTAGAAAATACATGATGAGGCCCAGCACAAACACGCTCACAATTACACGAGGGATCAATACCGGCATTCCCGCCGTCATCCATCGCCATCGGTTGATAAGATTTCTGAAAACATGAGTGAGCAAAAGGCAGAAAATGGCCTCATACGTAAGAAATATCACCCGTTGGGCGCTGACCCCCTGACTATCGGAAGCGAATACGCTGACGATGATCTGGATGAGGGCATACAGCGTCCATCCTCCAATCTGCAGCGTCCAATATAAGCTCGCTTTATTATTTACCATTTTATTAACCATGGTAAGGCCAAAGGTAAAGATTCGGTAGGGGTAAAGGAAAGTTGTTTTACAAACGGCAGGTCGTTATTATCCCTTGATTCTTTGAGAAAGGCTGCTCGGCAGACGTAGAAAAAAATCAACCAATCTCCTCCTTTAAAAATCTCCCCGTGAAACTTGCTGGATTTTTAGAGACTTCTTCCGGGGTACCATAGGCAATAATACGTCCACCTTTTTCTCCTCCCTCAGGACCCAGATCGATAACCTGATCAGCCGATTTGATGACATCCATATTGTGTTCAATCACGAGTACGGTGTTGCCTTTGTTTACTAATTTCTGCAGCACATCGAGGAGGTGCGCGATGTCCTGGAAATGCAAGCCGGTGGTGGGTTCGTCCAGGATATACAACGTCTTCCCCGTGTCACGTTTTGAAAGTTCCGTTGCCAGTTTCACCCGTTGGGCTTCGCCTCCGGATAATGTAGTGGCATGTTGTCCCAAAGAAATATAGCCCAGTCCTACATCATTGAGAGTCTCAATTTTGCGGAGGATTTTGGGTTGATTTTCAAAAAAGGTCACCGCTTCTTCCACAGTCATATCCAGAACATCGGAAATTGATTTTCCTTTGAAGCGCACTTCGAGGGTCTCCCGGTTGTACCGCTTCCCTTTGCAAGTCTCGCAATTGACATACACGTCAGGCAAGAATTCCATTTCAATCAGCCTTAATCCTGCGCCCTCACAGGTTTCACAACGACCGCCTTTGACGTTAAAAGAAAACCGTCCCGGCTTATAGCCCCGTATTTTTGCTTCCGGCAACTGCGCAAATAGGTCGCGGATGTCGGTAAATACGCTGGTGTACGTGGCAGGGTTGGACCTGGGTGTGCGCCCAATAGGGGACTGATCTACTTCAATAACTTTATCAATTTGTTTGATCCCTTCAAATTTTTTGTGTGCGAGTGGTTCAGCATGCGCATTAAAAAAATACTTGTTTAGTATCGGAAACAACGTGTCATGAATGAGGGTGGACTTTCCGCTCCCGGAAACGCCTGTGATACAAGTGAAGGTGCCGAGCACTATGTTCAAATCAACATTTTTAAGATTGTTGCCCGTAGCCCCGGTCAGGGATAGCTTTTCACCGCTTCCTTTCCTTTTCACCTTTGCGTAAGGAATGGAAAGCTTGCCGTTCAGATATTGCGAAGTCGTACCCGGATTTTTTAGAAAATCTGCGGGCGATCCTGCTGCCACAATTTGTCCGCCGTGCCTCCCGGCACCGGGGCCCACATCTATAATATAGTCTGCCTTCAGCATCATCTCCTTATCGTGCTCAACGACCACCACCGAGTTACCCAGGTCACGCAGGTCTTTGAGCGCTTTGATCAGCTTGACGTTATCACGGGCATGCAAACCGATGCTGGGCTCATCCAGAATATACAGCACGCCTACCAGTTGTGTTCCAATCTGAGTGGCCAGCCGGATACGCTGTGCTTCGCCCCCGCTCAAGGTGCGCAAGGGCCTGTCGAGGTTTAGGTATTCCAACCCGACATCCAATAAAAAGCCAATGCGTTTGCGGATCTCTTTTAAGATCTCGGTAGCGATTATACGCTGTTTTTCATTGATGCGTTCTTCCAGTTTATCAAACCATTTCTTCAGCGTCTGAATGTCAAGTCGAGCCAGTTGGGCAATGTTTTTACCGTCGATTTTGAAGTGGAGTGATTCTTTTTTCAATCGTGCACCCTGGCATTCGGGACAGACTTTTGTAATAGTGAAATCTTCAACCCATTTCTTAAGGGCTTCCGATCCATCATCCCGTTGCTTTTCCAGAAAGTTGACGATGCCTTCAAAGCGCGTGTTCCACTCCGTGCCCGGATATTTTACAGAGGCAACCGCTACAGGGACATCATCGCCATACAACAGGGTTTTGATGACCTCTTTTG
>JAYWDP010000343.1:0-4387 GCA_043779775.1 Cyclobacteriaceae bacterium | reverse complement strand
GAACAGAGGCAGCATTATTGGATGATTTGCCATCGGTCGCACCATTGGTTAGTGTAATTTGAAATGAAACCTGCTGGCTGGAAGTAGGAGTAAAACTCAACGCATTAAATGAAAGGGTAGTCAATTGACCTGTATTCAGATTCAGGGATGAAAAGTTTTTTGTCTCTATGACTGAACCATTCAGCGAAAGCTGGGCCTGAGCAGAGGTAATTGGATTCGTGCCGTAGTTGCGCACTTCAATCTGAGGTGTAACCGGACTGCTACACTCAGCCGCAGCGGGGGTTATGATTCTGCGGATGCCCAAATCATTCGCGAACAGCACCGGATCGGTTGCGCCCGGGGAAGTGAGAAGACTTAAACGACGCGGGCTGTTTTGTAACACTACTTCCATACGGGCATCCTGGCCTAGGGTAAAGATATTCATGCATACATCGTTTGAGTAATCCATATAATTTTGAAACATCTTATGGATTTGAATGGCATCGCAGGAAGGTTGTGGGTTGGAGGGACATCCTGAAGTCTGTCCTGATTGAGGGGGCGTATCATCTACATAGTCGGTGGCACAATTTCCGTCACCCCAGATATGTCGCAAACCAAAGATGTGACCAATTTCATGCGTGGCTGTCCGGCCTTTGTTGTACTGTGGATCTAAAACAAAAAACCCCCCATCCGTGCTTCCAAAATCTTTATAGTTGACAACGACTCCGTCCGTCAGGCGGTCTGCTGAAGAGCCTTCCAGACCGGGCAGGTTGGAAACAGGTAGTTGTGCATAGCCGATGTAACCTGTGAAATTGAGTACCCAGAGGTTTAAGTAATTTTCTGCAGGCCAGTAATTCAACGCTTTGAATTCTGAATTGTCACATAAGGACCAGGAAGTTTTGGTCCCGAGTGTACGGGTTATTCCATTCGTTACAATTCCTTCAGGATCTTGTTTAGCTAAAACAAACTGGATGTCAAGACTGCCGGCCACCGCCTGAAATTCTGCTGGCGTGTTGGTACGATCAACATTTAATCGCTTAAAGTCGTCGTTGATAACTTGTATCTGTGAAAGAATCTGGACATCAGAAATATTGGTACCGGTTCCAACCGGTTCTCCATTATGTATGATATGGACGACCACAGGGATTGTATAGGTACTGGTTTGGATCCGGTTGACACCGAAAGTCCGGATTCTGTTTTCGTTGATTTTCCTCTCGATCCATTGTTCAAATTGTGAATCAGTTTCAAACCTGGATGTTTTGGTGTGTCGGATTTCCTCATAGGCAACCATGCCGCACCGCTCCTGGGCGTAAATAGTTTGGGGGGATAGAAATACGGAGAAACAGCCGCAATAAATAAAGAGAACATGGAGACGGGTCATCAGGCTGCGGATAGTCTGTAAGGTTTAGAGTTCGGTTCAATACGCTCGTTTAACGAATGAACCTGAAAACTATGATAAATTCCCTGAGAAAGTAATGCGGTAACCCTATAATGAAGCCAAATTGACAACTTCTATAGACTGAATTTCGGGGACTAACCTACGGATTGCTTCTTCCACTCCCGCTTTAAACGTCATGGTTGACATGGGGCAGTTGCCACAGTTGCCGACAAATTCAAGTTTCACCACGTTGTCTTTGGTAATTTCAAGAACCTTCACATTGCCTCCGTCTGCCTTCAGATAAGGGCGGATGGAATCGAGTGAAGATTCAATACGTTGAATAAGTTCTTCCGTTTTCAACTGGGCGCCAACCGTCATACTGTGATTTCAACTTTTTTAGTAAGTCCAAAGGTATCATTTCTAATGGCAATCTGCCTGGCAAGTGCTTCGGCCAGATCAATGAAGGCTTTTGCTATGACTCCGTCTTTTAACGCTGCCGGCAATCCGCTGTCTCCGCTTTCCCGAATACTTTGAACCAGGGGGATCTGACCCAGGAAGGGAACATCAAACTTTGCTGATAAGTTCTTGCCTCCGTCTTTGCCAAAAATGTAGTATTTGTTTTCAGGAAGCTCTTCGGGCGTGAAGTAGGCCATATTTTCAACGATGCCGAGTATCGGGACGTTGATCTGCGGCTGCTTGAACATTGCCAAACCTTTGGTAGCATCGGCCAGCGCAACTTTTTGTGGCGTAGTAACAATAACGGCCCCCGTCACTGGTACGGTTTGTACCAACGTCAGATGAATGTCGCTGGTGCCAGGAGGTAAATCAATAAATAAATAGTCGAGATCACCCCAAATGGCTTCTGTGATGAATTGCTTCAAGGCAGAACTGGCCATAGGCCCTCTCCATACGACCGCACTTTCCGGTGGAGCAAGAAAACCGATGGACATAAGCTTGACACCGTAACGCTCAAGGGGCACGATAATATTCTTTCCGTTTATGACCTTTACTTCCGGCTGCTCCCGCTCACAGTTGAACATTAACGGGATGGAGGGACCGAATATGTCGGCATCAATCAAACCTACTTTGGCGCCCGCCATGGCCAATGCTACGGCCAGGTTGCTGGTGACCGTAGATTTGCCGACACCTCCTTTGCCGGAAGCAATCGCAATGATATTTTTAACTCCTGGCAGCAGGGGGGTATTGTCCCGCAAGGTGGTAACGGAAGAGGTAATTTTGATTAAAAGGGTTGTTTTCGGGCCCGCAACTTTCCTGACCGCATTTTCACAATCCTTTCGTATGAGTTCCTTCAAGGGGCAAGCTGGGGTCGTTAAGACAACGGTGAAGCTGACGGTGTTTTCTTTCACCTCGACCTCCCTAATCATGTTCAGGCTTACCAGATCGCGTTTGAGGTCGGGGTCATTGACGGTGGACAAGGCCTTAAGAATATCGTCTTTCGTTAATGTCATCATGAATAAAATGCGAATTTAGGGGTTAGGGTTCAGGCTTCCGGCATTTGGAGGACATTTTTCAACCAAAATTTTATCCCTGCCCAATGCCTGACGATAACTATCTTTGAGACCCTGGAAATTTAGATTGAGCCTTGATCAGCCGCGAAACCATAGATGAAGTCAAAAACCGCCTCGACATTGTCGATGTGATCAGTGATTTTGTGTCGCTCAAGCGGTCCGGCCAGAATTACAAGGCCCTGAGTCCTTTCAATAACGAGAAAACAGCTTCCTTTTTTGTTGTTCCCGGCAAGGGGATATTTAAGGATTTCAGCAGCGGCAAAGGCGGGGATGCCATCACCTTCGTTATGGAACATGAGGGCATGAGCTACACGGAAGCCATTCGTTTTCTGGCAAAGAAATATGGCGTCGAGATCAAGGAGGATGTTCTGTCAGATGAATTGCGCGAGCAGCAAAGTGAGCGGGAAGGACTATACATTCTGATGAACTTTGCCAAAGACTATTACAAAGATAATCTTTTCAATACGGATGAAGGCAAGTCCATTGGACTAAGCTATTTCCACGAACGTGGATTTAACGACCGGACCATGCAGAAATTTGAATTGGGTTACGCACTGGATGGCTGGAGTAACCTGATGGACGAGGCAATCAACAAAAATTATAATAAGGATCTGTTGGAGAAGACAGGCCTCGTAGTAAAGAATGACGAAGGAAGAACCTATGACCGCTTTCGCGGAAGGGTAATTTTTCCAGTTCTTAACCTCTCTGGCAAAGTGATTGCCTTTGGTGCCCGGATGATGGGCAAGGATAAAAGCCAGCCCAAGTACATCAACTCTCCTGAGACAGAAATTTATCACAAAAGCAACGTACTCTACGGATTGTATCAGGCGAAGAATGCCATACGCCAGAAGGACAACTGTTTTTTGGTAGAAGGCTATACCGATGTGATTTCCATGCACCAATCAGATGTGGACAATGTGGTAGCTTCTTCCGGTACGGCCCTCACTGAAGATCAGATAAAATTGATCAGAAGGTTTACGGAAAATGTAACGGTGCTTTTCGATGGAGATGCTGCCGGTATAAAGGCAGCCCTGCGCGGCATTGATTTAATTTTAAAAGGTGGCCTCAACGTACGGGTGGTTCTTTTGCCGGACAGTGAGGACCCCGACAGTTATTCGAGAAAAGTAGGCACCGCCGAGTTTCAAAAGTTCCTGGCACAGAAAGCCCAGGATTTTATTTCGTTTAAATCAGGGTTGTATGCGACCGAGGCGGGAAGTGATCCTATCCGAAAGGCTGAATCCATCAAGGAAATTATCAGCAGCATCGCGCTGATTCCGGACCCCGTGAAGCGCTCTGTCTATTTACAGGAGACCAGTCATCAATTAAAGATTGGCGAGGCCGTCTTAATTACTGAACTAAACAAGCTCCTGGTTCAGGATAGAAAAAAGAGAGAGCGGGAAAATTTTCAGCCTACTAGAAATCAGACGGAAGATACTACCCAATTAGCCGAGACGGTACAGGAATTAACCAATGCTCCGATTGATGTCAAAGACATGGTGTA
>JAYWDP010000342.1:0-4396 GCA_043779775.1 Cyclobacteriaceae bacterium | reverse complement strand
GTTGGGCAATAAAATATTCTTCAATGGAACCGAGATACTTTCCGGAAACATATTTTACCAACATCGAAGTATCACTCACAATCGTGCCAATAGAAAGCCGATGCCTCAACGCCACCCGCCGGTCCTCCACTTTATACAATCCGTTTTCAACCTCCACCTTCCGGTATTCATTGTACGCGGTAAGCGATTCGCCGCCGGTGGTGATGAAGTTCAGCGCCCAATGCCACTCGTCTTCCGAGATGGACTGAAAGCAGAAAGTGTTTTTGACCTCGCGGTAAATTATTTTGGGTTCAAAGCCACCGGCTACCGCTAACGTAACAAGGTATTGCACCAGTACATCAAAAGAGCGCATGTAGGGAATCCTGTCTTCCATCAGTCCTCTCCGCAAGGCTTCACGGACCGCGGCGGCTTCAATCAGCTCCAGGGAATGAGTCGGAAGAAAATAGATCCTGCTTACTGCCCCGGGCTGATGTCCGCTTCTTCCAGCGCGTTGCAGAAAGCGGGCAATACCTTTCGGGCTACCTACCTGTATGATTGCGTCCACCGGTCGAAAATCGACACCCAGGTCAAGACTGGAGGTGCAAATGACAGCTTTCAATTTGCCTTCATGTAATTGCTCCTCCACCCAATGCCTCAATTCATGACTGATAGACCCATGGTGCATGGCGATCTGCCCCGATAATTCGGGGGCCATGTCAAGCATTTTTTGGTACCAGATTTCCGCAAAGGAACGTGTATTGGTAAAGATCAGCGTACTGGAATTTGCATGGACGATTTCAATGGCCTTTTTTAATAAGTGAATACCGATATGCCCTGACCATGGCATGCGTTCCAGTGCATCCGGATATACGGATTCGATCACTATTTTCTTTTCGATGTTCGCCTTAATGACAACATGATTTTGTTTTTCAGCATCCGATCCCAATAGTACTTGCAAGGATTGTTCCATGTTGCCGATGGTAGCGGATATGCCCCATATTTTTATTCCGGGCACTACGGATTTTAACCTGGATAGTGCAAGTTCCATCTGAACACCCCGCTTCGATCCCATCAATTCGTGCCACTCATCGACCACGATGGATTTTAGTCCCGAGAAATATTCAGTATAATTCTTTTGTGAAAGCAATTGATGAAGACTTTCGGGTGTAGTAATTAAAAATTGGGGAGGTTTTTCCTTTTGTTTTATTTTTTCCGCGGAGGTTGTGTCTCCGGAGCGGATTCCAATTTTCCATGATGAACCAAGACCTAATGTGGCTTTCTCTGTGGATAATTGAATTTCTTTCGCCAATGCCCTGATGGGCGTTATCCAGATCGCCTGGATTTTCTTATCGGGATTTTCGAGGCCTTCCATTAAAATAGGGACCGCCAATGAATACGTCTTACCACTGCCAGTAGGCGCATTCACCAAACCGCTGAGGCCTTTATTATATGCTGCCCAGGTCTGCAACTGGAATTCAAATGACTTCCAGCCCATCCTTTCAAACCAAAGGACCTCTTTGTTGAATTTTTGATCAATTTTCTTCACAAAAGATTGAACAAAACCAGGTTTCTTCGGTTATTAACGCATTATTAAAAACGCAGCAATTCATGGGGCAAATATTCGATAAAAGAATTAGAAAAACTTTCGGGTATTTAAAGTAGATGCATTATGTTTTCATTCCTGCCGTATTCAATCGGTTATTCCAAATATAAACCCTTGTTCAGAATAATTTAAAACTTACCTATCAAGCAAGTAATGAAATCAGGGTCCTTAGTAAAAACAGTTACAAACTTGCCATCCTGGGGTATTCTTTTCTCAAGCACCGTCTTAACATGATTTGATATGGAGCAGGTAGTGTTGGTGGATGAACAGGATGTTGAGATCGGGACCATGGAGAAAATGGAAGCCCACCGTAAGGGTGTATTACATCGTGCATTCTCCATACTTCTTTTCAACTCCAGGGGAGAATTGTTGATTCAAAAACGGGCGAAAGAAAAATATCACAGTGCCGGACTTTGGACCAACACCTGCTGCAGTCATCCTTACCCGCAGGAAGCCATCGAGGCAGCTGCTAAAAGAAGATTGAAGGAGGAATTGGGAATAGATCTCCAGCCTGAATTTGCCTATAAATTTATTTACAAAGCCGCACTGAATGACGAACTGGTTGAACATGAGCTGGATCATGTCTTTACAGGAATCTTCGATGGCAACCCCGTACCCAATTCATCTGAAATTGAATCCTGGAAATTCATAGATATGAATGCCCTTAAGCACGATGTGGCTGTAAACCCTAAAAACTATACCCCCTGGTTCAGGCTTATTCTGCAACACGGGCAATTGGTTAATAATCCGTATGCTGAATCACAAAGGCGACTAAGAGCTGACTAAGAGCAGTGCATTCTTCAAATGTGTCAATTATTGATTATATTGGAATATCAATCTCTCTACGTGACCCAATTTTCATTGTAATAGAACAAAATCCATAACGCTCATGAAAAAGTTATACTTCCTGTTTTTGTTCATAGCAACGGTAAGTTCGGTTTACGCTCAATACAACACTGGCGATATCCAGTTGAATGCTTCTTTGTCGTTAATTGATGATGATGCCAAGCTGAATTTTACCTTGTTTAAGTCTGACATCAGCGCAACCTACAGTGTTTCTACCGCAAAGATTGATTCGTGGTCGGTCCAGTTTGGTATGAGAGCAGGCGATATTTACATCGCTCTTGAGATTGCAAAACTCACCCAGAAACCTGCTGATGAAGTTGTGAAGGTGTATCAGGCAAACAAAACAAAGGGATGGGGTGCCATTTCCAAGGAATTAGGCATCAAGCCGGGTTCACCCGAGTTCCATGCCCTGAAAGACGGTGCGGATACAAGGACAAAGAAGGGTAAAGGAAAAGGTAAGCCTAAGTAATTCACCGCTCATAGTTTGAACCGGCAAAGACATCCTCTCGTCCTTTAAAAACAGACAGGATTAGCCACTGCTTAGTGTGGAGCAAGAAAAATGACTATGAAAAGAAGTTATAATGAGTCGCTGGTTCCCCCGATAAAACTCGGGGCAGGCTGCGCAACAAGGCTTCATGCTGGGCCCCCGATAAAGATCGGGGCAGGCTGTGCCGGCCACATGATGCCTTATTTATTAGGCGCAGTGCAGACGTTAAGTTTGGCCGACTGGTCAGGCGTCCTTATTAGGACATCGCGCCAACTTGTCCTCGCGTGCGGGGCCGGCGACAAGACGCATCACGGCGTGTTCCAAGGCCACAATACCGACATAGGTCGCGGCGTCTGCAAGGAAGGGCGCAACGCCAGGTGCGAAAACCATCCACTCCTGGTACTTCGCCGCGATCAGGTAATCCCTCGGCGGGCCGATTACCGTAACGACGCTAATAAATAGCGAGAGGCCGCGCCGCCCGAATCGGCGGGCAACCCGCCAGGTGATGAGATAGATCGGCGAGCACGAGATGGCAAACACGAGGTACAGCAGCAGCAGAAAGTATGGCGTCAAGGCAAAAGGTACCCGCCACCACCCTACGGCTTCACACAAAGCGATCATTCCCAACACCAATAACCCCACACGGTTGCTCCACCAGCTAATGCACCCACAACGCGTGGCAAGGTTGCCCGCGTGAAGTAGACGGCGGCAACCAACGCGATCAAGTACGCGCTGGCCATCAGGATTATTTGCTGCGTTGTCATGTCTTGCGCTCCCTAGCCGATTAAATTCTGATTATGCTGCACTCTCTATAACGCTTTACCGTTTTTGCACTTAATTTTTTAGAGGAGCTCATAAATTCCCTTACCCAAACTTCTCAGGCTATATAGTAAATAAATCGAATGAGGTGCATGTACATGCTTTAGAAATTATTCTCTGCGGGGTAACTGTTAAGCAGCTCCACCATTTAATATTTAACAAATGCACCCGTCTCCAGAATTCTGACCGGGTTGGCTAATGCCTTTACGCCAATGCCTAAACGAGCTTCCATTCGATTTTATATCCTCCCCCGTTATCAGAGTTTATATTTTTTGCTCCTTAAAAATGGTGAATTCTGACTAACGTGAGTGTTTATTCAGTGCTGGGCTTTCGCAGCCGTGTCCCGTCCCACGACACCGAATGTTATGTGAATGATAAAACTAAAATTTTACACTTCCCGCCCAGCATTGAATAAACACATTGTGTGTGCCCAATATGGCACGACTATTTTCCAGCCGTGTCTTTCCGCTATAAGGATTACCACGATGAAAGTAAAAACAAAGTGATGACACTGGAATCGAAGGAGTTCATCCGCAGGTTTTCACTTCATATTCTGCCCGAAAGGGTTTCCACGCATCCGTCACTACGGAATCCTGAGTAGTAAACGCAAACAAAAAACGCTTCCCTTGATTCATGAACAACTCAACAGCCAGTATCAGAAA
>JAYWDP010000341.1:0-4396 GCA_043779775.1 Cyclobacteriaceae bacterium | reverse complement strand
CGAATTCATCGAGTTTAAATGCCCATAATGCTTTTGTGCCTGATGGAACCTATACCGCGGGCGCTACTCCTATCGGAGTGGCTCTTCCAAGCAATGATAATGTATATGCACTCTCACCAAACGGACAATTGGTTCAGCAGGAGTATTCACACAAAGATCAACTGAATGATAACATCTTTAAGAATCTCTCATTTCAGCTCACTATACCAATTCTCAATGGATTTTCAACCCGCGCCAACGTGCAGCGGAATATCATTAACCAGGAGTTGGCTAATGTTTCCGTCAAAGAGACTGAAAACACTTTGCGCCAAAGTATTGAGACTGCTTACAATGACGCCGTAGCATCAGCCCGGTCGTATTCATCTTCTGTTAAACAAGTCAATGCACAGCAGGAAGCTTATCGTATGAACAAACAACGATTTGAAGTAGGAGCGCTGAATATCATTGAATACCAGGTTTCTGAAAATGATTTGTTCCGCGCCAAGTCTGACCTCACCCGGGCGAAATACAATTTCATTTTTAAGAAAAAAATCCTTGACTTCTATCAGGGTAAACCGATCGATTACTAACCATAACCTATAATTTTTTTACCGAATGGCAAAGCAACCAAAAAAGAAGTCGCGACTGATGTACTACCTGATAGGAGGTCTTGTCGTCCTCATTTTATTACTTTTTATAGGCAAGTCGATGGGCTTGATTGGTAAGAGCAAAGAAATTGAAGTAGAATTCGCGAAGGCGAAGAAAGTATCCATAACAGAAAAAGTTAGCGCCTCAGGCACCGTCCAGCCGGTGATTGAAGTTAAACTCGCCCCGGAAGTCTCCGGCGAGATCATAGAACTCAATGTGGAAGACGGTGATTCCGTAAATCAAGGTGAGCCGTTGGTTAAAATCCGTCCTGATACCTGGTTGAGTCAATTGGAGCGAACCGAAGCATCTTTAAGCCAGCAGAAAGCAAATCTGGAATCTTCCCGGGCCAACTTAAGCAGGTCGGAAGCTCAGTTCACCCGCGCTGAATCAGATTATTTGCGTCAGGAGAAGCTGTGGAATCAAAAAGTTATTTCAGAATCTGACTGGCAACTGGCAAAACAGAATTATGCAGTTGCGAAAAATGATCTTTCAGCAGCAAAGCAAGCCGTGGAGGCCGCTAAGTTTATTGTCAATAGCACCGAAGCTTCTGTAAGGGAATCACGTGAAAATGTAAGGAAGACCCTGGTGGTAGCGCCGATGAAGGGCGTTGTGTCGAAACTCAGCGTTAAAAAAGGAGAGCGGGTGGTAGGAACGGCCACGATGACTGGAACTGAGATGCTGCGGATCGCAGACCTGAATAAAATGGAAGTACGTGTTAACGTAAATGAGAATGACATTGTACGCGTTCATCTGGGAGATTCGGTAGCCATAGACGTAGACTCGTACCAGAACATCAACAAACAATTTAAAGGGCTGGTGACCAACATTGCCAATACTGCGAAGGACAAACTTTCAGCAGACGCCATTACAGAATTTGAAGTGCGCATCCTCATTCTTCGTTCTTCTTATGAAGATCAGATTAAGAAAGGAAACAAGTACCCCTTCCGTCCAGGAATGACCGCCAGTGTGGAGATACTCACAAACCGTAAGGAAAATGTTTTGTCTGTTGCATTGTCATCAGTAACGACACGCAATCCTGATAAAAAAGACGATAATAATTCGAATTCTTCGCAAGGAGGCCAGGGTGGGGGTGGCAACAATAGCAATCGCGCCGAAGATCCGAATAAAAAAGCGCCTGAAAAGAAAGCTGATAAAATCGTCATCTTCGTAAATGAAAATGGGATAGCAAAAATGGTGGAAGTGAAGACCGGTATTAGTGATTATGATAACATTGAAATCCTGTCAGATCTGAATGAAGGTCAGGAGATTGTGATTGGACCATTCCTGGCAGTATCCAAGCGATTGAAAGATGGAGATAAGATCAAACTGTTGGTCAAGAAGGAGGAGAAGAAAGACGACTCAAAATAAAATAAGAACCCCGCAAAACGCGGGGTTCTTCGTTATCTTTAGGCCATGATCAAGCACCCCTGGCATGAAGCCCCGGTCGGACGACAAGTCCCGGAATTTGTAAATGGAATTGTTGAAATCTCCACGGGCATGCGCACAAAGTATGAAGTGGACAAAGAAACGGGGCTGCTGAAATTGGACCGCGTTCTTTATTCTTCTGTATATTATCCTGCTAATTACGGCTTTATTCCACAGACCCTGGGGGATGATCATGACCCGCTTGACATCATGATTTTGTGCAGGGAACCTATTCAGCCCCTTTGTCTTGTACCGTCGCGGGTCATCGGTGTGATGCGAATGATTGATCAGGGTTTGGCAGATGACAAAATATTGGCTGTCCCGGAAAATGACGCTAATTCAAATCACTTGAAAGACATCAGCGAGCTGGCAGTACATTTCAAACTTGAATTGAAAGAATTTTTTGAAAGTTATAAGAGGTTGGAAAATAAAGTCGTGACGGTTCCGGACTTTCAAGGAAAGGAAACAGCCCTTCAAATTATTGAAAAGGCTATCGTCTATTACAATTCAGAAATCAAGAGCAAATCTGTCTAAGGCATGGAGCCACCCCGCACAGTCCTGATTATTCAAACGGCCTTTATTGGTGACGTCATATTAGCCACTGCATTGATTGAATCTCTTCATCAAAAATTCCCTGAGGTTCACCTGGATTTTTTAGTCAGAAAAGGAAATGAAGAATTAGTACTGGAAAATCCACAGGTAACAAATGTTTTAATTTTTGACAAAAGTCAGAAATTTAAAAATCTGATAAAACTGATCCTGAGAATCAGAAAAGCCAGATATGATTATGTAATCAACGTGCAGCGTTTTGCTACCACCGGCCTGATGACTATATTTTCCGGTGCTGGAAAAACGATTGGATTCAACAAAAACCCTTTTTCCTTTCTGTTTTCGCGCAGGGTCAGGCATGAGATCGACGGCCTTCACGAAGTGGAGCGCAATCATAAACTGATTGCATCCCTGGTGGGCGAACCACAGGGGAGACCCCGGCTGTACCCCTCTCAAGATCAATTTGAAAAGGTAGCCCCCTTCAAAAGCGAACCTTACATCACGGTATCTCCAGCCTCCGTTTGGTTTACCAAGCAATTGAAGAAAGAGAAATGGATTGAATTTCTATCCGATTTGCCTCCGCAGCTAAATGTATTTCTCCTGGGTGCAGGCTCAGATTTCGAACTTTGCGAGGTGATCAGAAAGGAAACCTGCGACAGGAACCTGGTGAACCTGGCGGGTAAACTTTCACTCTTGGAATCAGCGGCATTAATGAAAGACGCCAGGATGAATTATGTGAATGATTCTGCGCCGATGCACCTGGCTTCCGCCATGAACGCTCCCGTGACTGCCGTCTATTGCTCCACAGTGCCCTTGTTTGGCTTTGGACCATTATCGGACCGTTCATTCATCGTTGAGACGCCGGAGAGGCTCTCATGTCGGCCCTGCGGCCTGCATGGGCATCGTGCATGTCCACAAGGACATTTTAAATGTGCCCTGACGATCCGAAAGGAACAGTTGATGGATGTCCTTTCGGGTACTTAGAATCTTTTCAGATGATCGTATACTTTGTGCATGGGCATTCCCATCACCGTAAAATACGACCCGTTAATTTTTTCAATTCCTACCATGCCCAACCAGTCCTGTGCGCCATAGGCCCCGGCCTTGTCAAATGGCTTAAAGTGGTCGACATAAAAACGAATCTCTTCTTCGCTCAACTTCTTAAATGTTACTTCAGTACAGTCGTCAAATAAATCTTGTTTTTCTTTCGCCATCAGGCAGACTGCGGTAATTACCGTATGGGTTCGCCCGGATAGGGTGGAAAGCATTTGAATGGCTTCGGCAGGGTCCTCAGGTTTATTCAGAATTGTATTGTCAAGGATTACTACCGTATCCGCTGTAATGACAATTTCATTATGGATTTTTCCTATAAACGATTTCGCCTTTTTTTCCGCCAGGTACCGGGGTACAATTTCCGGGGGTATGCTGGCAGGGAAGCTTTCATCCTCTTCTGGCTTTATCGTTTGGAAATGAAAGCCTGCTTCTTTCATGAGAAACTGCCTGCGGGGTGAGGTGGAGGCGAGGATGAGCGGTCGGTCCGTGTTCATCGCGTTAAAACTGATTACGTGCGGTGGGCCTTCCATTTGCTCACACCTGAATCTAATTGAAGTTGCTCCGCCGGACCATCAAGGCTAGTTTCATGATAGACTTTCGAGGCCAGCAAGGAAGCTATCATATCCTTTTCCAAATCGGGTATTTCTTTATTCAAGAGTGCGGGTTTGAAATAATTTTCAATAAACTTAGTATCAAAACGCCCTGAACGAAATGCTTCGTGCTGCATGACAAATTTACAAAA
>JAYWDP010000340.1:0-4415 GCA_043779775.1 Cyclobacteriaceae bacterium | reverse complement strand
GATGTTTTTTCAGAATTTCATCCACGGCATGCAACGCCGCATCCACCATCACAACTTTCTCTCCCTTCTTCGGCGAACGAGTTCCTTTTTCTTCTATGACGGTCGTAGGAGCAAATTCATGGGAATCAAAATCATCCAGGTCGGGGTCGGTGGAAGCCACGGCGCGCTCAAAATCGTTTTTTACTTTTTTAACAGCTTTATCCCTGATCCCCTCCAACTGCAGGATGGCACAGCCCTCCTGTATCAAATATTTTTCGAATTTCACCACCGGATCATTCTTCTGATGCTCCAAAAGATCATCTCCCCGATACCATTCCTTCCTCACCCCTGAGGTATGATGAGCTAACAAAGGGCATTTTGCATGAACGAGCATTGGCGCCCGCTTTTCCCGAACGAAACGAATTGCTTTTTGAAGACCCCGATAACTTTCTGTAAAATCAGCACCATCAACGCGCATTCTCTCCATCCCTTTGAAGCCACCTGCATATTCGTAAGCATCCATCGTACGCATCTCTTTTCCCGTAGCGGAAATTCCCCAATCATTGTCCTGAATGAGATATAGTATGGGAAGTTTTTTAAGTACGGCCATTTGGAAAGCTTCTGCCACCTCGCCTTCCGTCACCGAACCATCACCCATTGAACAGAGAACGATCGGCTTTTCTTTTCCTTTCAATAACTTTTGAGATTCGAGATAGGCAATACCCTGGGCCATGCCCGTGGCCGGAATGGCTTGCATGCCGGTGGCAGAACTCTGATGCGGAATGGTGGGAAATCCTTTTCGCTTCAGGGCCGGGTGGCCGTAGTAGGAACGACCCCCAGAAAATGGATCGTCGCGCTTGGCCATCAACTGAAGCATGAGTTCGTATGGCTGCAAACCCATACCCAGCAACATAGATTCATCACGATAGTAAAGCGATGCATAGTCGTAAGGCTGGAGCTGGAGTCCTGCAGCCAGCTGAATGGCCTCATGTCCGCGGGAAGTGCTGTGAACGTATTTGCTGCAGATCTCTTTGTTTTCTTCGTACGTTTCAGTCATGAGCCTCGCCATGCACATCAGTTCATAGGCCCGCAATTTGGTCTGTTCATCTATTACAGTTTCTTGCTCTACTCTGGGACTACTGGTTTCCATTTCTACCGTTTGAAAGGATTCAAAGATAGAGATTTGGTCATTACTACCATTTCCCCAATCACAGGCCCCATCCATCAGAATGATATTTTCCAGGATCATTTCTTGCTACCTTTATCAAACGAATCTTAATGCTTATGATCAGACAATTTTTAATTCTATTGGTCGCGATGGCGCACCTTACTGTTGCACAAAAAAGTCCCAAAACCCCGGATGTAAAGGAGGTGAAGAAAGATGAACTGAACTTAACGGGGCTCACATTCCGGGGCATCGGGCCGGCAGTAACCTCCGGTCGCATCGCTGACCTTGCCGTCAACCCCAACAATTTCAATGAATACTTTGTGGCCTCGGCGTCGGGCGGCGTGTGGAAAACCGTCAATGGCGGCACCACGTACGAACCTGTTTTCGATAGCCAGGGGTCTTATTCCATTGGCTGCGTTACTATAGACCCGTCAAACTCAAATGTAGTATGGGTGGGATCTGGTGAAAATAATAACCAACGCAGTGTGGCCTATGGCGATGGGGTGTACAAGTCGGAAGACGGAGGCGCCACGTGGAAAAATGTAGGCCTGAAAACTTCCGAGCATATCGGAAAAATTATTATCGATCCAAAAAATACCGAGATCATATACGTTGCGGCCATCGGACCTCTCTGGAAAGAAGGCGGCGAACGTGGCGTTTACAAAACTGCTGATGGAGGAAAAAACTGGATGCAAATCCTGAAAATTGATGATCAGACGGGAGTCAATGACATCATCATGGATCCACGAAATTCAGACATTCTGTATGCCTCTGCCTACCAGCGAAGAAGACATGACTATGGATATGTCAGTGGTGGTCCGGGATCAGGTATGTACAAAACAATTGATGGGGGTAAGACCTGGGAAAAAGCAAATAGTGGATTACCCAAGGAAGATAAAGGAAGAATTGGACTCGCCATCTCTCCGGCCGACCCGGAATACATTTATGCGATCGTGGAGGCCGCCAAGGAGGCAGGATTTTACCGGTCTACCAATCGTGCCGCGAGTTGGACTAAGATGAGTAGTCACCAGAACGGGGGGAATTATTACAATGAAGTTTTTGCGGACCCTATTAATCCCAACCGTGTCTATACCATGGGTTATGCGATCAGCATAAGTGATGATGGCGGAAAAAATTTCCGGCCAATCGGCGAGAAATCAAAACATGTTGACAACCATGTACTGTGGATCAACCCCGCCAACACCAATCACATGTTGAATGGCAACGACGGCGGCATGTATGAGACCCGAGATGGTGCCAAAACCTGGGAGTTCAAGGCAAATCTGCCTGTCACACAATTTTACAAAGTCGAAGTCGACAACACAGAACCCTTCTATTATGTCTATGGCGGTACGCAGGACAATTTCAGTCTCGGAGGACCGTCCAGGACAAGAAGTGAAAACGGAATTCCCAATTCGGAGTGGTTCGTAACCAATGGCGGCGACGGGTTTGAAAGCGCCATCGACCCGTACAATCCCAATATAGTTTATGCCCAATCCCAGTACGGAGGACTTGTTCGTTATGACAAAGCTACCGGTGAGTCCATCGGCATTCAACCGAAGCCGGGAAAAGGCGAAAATGAATATCGCTGGAACTGGGATGCCCCGCTTTTCGCCAGCCATCACAAAAAAGGACGGATTTATTTTGCTGCCAACAAAACTTTCCGCAGCGATGACTATGGCAATACATGGCAGGTCATCAGTGAAGATTTCACCCGTCAGCTCGATCGCAACAAACTTCCCTTGATGGGAAAAATATGGAGTGTGGACGCTGTTGGAAAAAATGACGGCACAGCGGCATACGGAACGATCAGTGCATTTTCTGAGTCACCCAAAAATGAAAACCTTCTGGCCGCCGGCACTGATGATGGTTTGGTCCAGGTCACAACCGATGGCGGCAAGACGTGGAAGAAGTCGGAAACATTTGCCGGCGTTCCCTCCATGACTTACGTCTATCATCTGTTGTTCTCACAACACGATGAAAATATATTGTACGCCACCTTCAACAATCACAAGCGCGGTGACTTCAAGCCCTACGTCTTCAAAAGCGCAGACAAAGGCGCAACGTGGACGTCCATCACCACCAATCTCCCGGAGCGTGGATCTGCCTACTGTGTACTTGAAGATTTTGTTGATCCGAACCTTCTGTTTACAGCCACCGAATTTGGCGTTCACTTCTCCAACGATGGCGGGCAGAGCTGGAGAGCGCTGAAAGGCGGACTTCCTACCATCGCTATCCGCGATATGGCCATTCAAAAAAGAGAAAACGATTTGGTGCTGGCATCCTTTGGACGCGGATTTTACATTATGGATGATTATTCACCTTTGAGGAATCTTAAACAGACAGAAGGCAAGGAGGCCTATCTCTTTCCGGTAAAGGATAGTTGGATGTTTATTGAAGATAGTCCTTTGGGAATCCGCGGAAAAGGCTTCATGGGTGAATCTTACTACCGTGCCGACAATCCCGCTGTTGGGGTCGCGTTAACCTATTTCTACAAGGAAGATCTTAAATCACGGAAAGAAAAGCGCCAGGAAGAAGAAGCAAAGCTCAGCAAGGACGGCAAAGAGGTCGCTTACCCATCCTATGAGAGCCAGAAGGAAGAAGAGAAAGAAGAATCACCTTATCTTCTCTTTACCATCCGGAATGAAAAAGGAGACATCATCCGCAAATTGAAAACGTCGGCTAAGAAAGGTGTGAACCGGATCACGTGGAATTTCCGCTATCCCAGTTCTAATCCGATTAACCTGAACCAGGGAACGACCGACAATCCCTTCCAGCCGAATGATGTAGGACAGCTTGTGGCACCCGGAAACTACACGGTCACGCTTTCAAAATATGTAAACGGGGTGATTACCGATCTGGCAGGTCCTGAAAAATTCCTCATGAAAGTTTTGCCTGGTGCTTCGCTTCCCGCCAGCCGTCCCGCTCTGGTGGAGTGGCAGCGAAAGGCGGCTGAACTTCAGCGCAGCATGCAGGCTGCCACGGGCATCCTCAACGACGCTAATAATCGTGTGAAGCATCTGAAAGAAGCTGTGTTCAGCGTAGCCAGGCCACAACAGGATTTTGTCAACGAGGTAAGAGTGCTGGAAGAAAAACTAAAAACACTTTCAGATAAAATGAATGGTGATGGCGTCGCCAACCGCCTGGACATTGACAAGCCGCCATCTATTTCCTCGCGATTATTCAGCGCCATCAATGATGGTTATGGCTCAACTTCAGACCCTACCACTACGATGAAAAATCAGTTGCAGATTGCAGGCGAAGAATT
>JAYWDP010000339.1:0-4445 GCA_043779775.1 Cyclobacteriaceae bacterium | reverse complement strand
AAGGATGGGCAGGGCAGGAGGAATCTCCATACCTGCAAGAGTCCCTGAAGATTTCATACCCTCAGTTTTCTGTTCCTGCATTGATTGAGAGTTCCTCGAAGGCCTTTCAGCAGTGGAGAAAAGTCAGCTCAAAAGAGCGCACCGGAATTTTAATGGAATCGCTGGAGCGTGTCAAGGGACGGTTCTTTGAGATCGCATATGCCACCATGCATACTACCGGTCAAGGATATATGATGGCATTCCAGGCCTCAGGCCCACATGCGGCCGACCGCGCCCTCGAGGCCATCGCCGCCGGTTACGAAGAACTCAATCGCTTTCCCTCTTCCGTAATTTGGGACAAGCCCATGGGCAAGTTTAACCTCCAGTTAAAAAAGGAGTGGCGTGCCGTTCCCAAGGGTATTTCTGTGGTGATAGGCTGTTCAACCTTCCCCACCTGGAATTCCGTGACGGGAATTTACGGCAGCCTGGTCACTGGGAATACGGTCATTGTTAAACCACATCCAGGGGCTATACTTCCCATCGCCATCGTTGTGGCAGAGATTCAAAAGGTGTTGTCAGATAATAGCCTGAATCCAAATATCTGCCAGTTGGCAGTGGATACGTTTGATAAAATGATCACGAAGGAGTTGGCAGAGCATCCTTCGGTGAAGTTGATTGACTTCACCGGCAATTCAGCATTCGGTTCATACCTTGAAGCATTGCCAGGCAAAGCGGTCTTCACGGAAAAGACTGGCGTCAATTCGGTGATATTGGATTCAGCCGAAGACGCCGATAAGGTAGCCGCCAACCTGGCTTTTTCTGTCAATCTCTACAGTGGTCAGATGTGTACAGCCCCTCAGAATTTTTATATCCCTGAAAGCGGCATCAACACGCCCAGCGGTAAAGTTACGTTTGATCAATTCGCTCAGAAGTTTGTAGACAATCTCAACAGCCTGGTCGACAATCCGAAAGCGGGTCCATTTGTTTTGGGCGCTGTGCAGAATAAAAAAACGAGTGAAAGAGTTCTTGCATCAGAAAAACTTCCTGGTAAGGTGTGGCTGAAGTCGAGGACCTTTGATAACCCGTTGTTTAAAAATGCACGGTTGGCAACGCCTGTAGTCGTGGAGGTGGAGGCCTCACAAAAAGATATTTACAGCAAGGAGCTCTTCGGACCGATTGCCTTGCTGATCAAGACAAAAGATACGGATCAGTCGTTAGCGCTGGCAAAGGAAATGGCGCTTACCCATGGGGCGATCTCCTGTGGTGCCTACACCACCGATGCGGTAGTGAAAGAAAAAATTGCCGACGAGATGTCACTCGCGGCTACACCCGTCTCATTTAACCTGACCGGAAGTATTTACATGAATCAGAATGCTGCTTTTTCGGATTTTCACGTTACGGGAGGGAATCCTTCGGGCAACGCCTCTTTTACAAATCCTGAGTATGTGACCCGGCGGTTTACCTGGGTGGGGCACCGGGAACTACCAACATCGATAAAAGGAGTTTGAATTCTGAATTTTACGTGAAGCACAAACTCGGCAACCAGTGGTATGCAAAGTCAGGACTTCAGCATCTGTTTACTGAACACATGACCGCCACCCAGTTTCAACAATTTCCGGAGCCAAATAAAAGGTTCAGGAACTTATCAACCGTTTTCATGATGGGGTTGAGCCTGAAAGTTAAATAAATGGTGGAGGGCTCACTTCACACAGCGTACGCTGGATCGCTTCGACTTTTGTTCAATTGAATTGTTGAGTTTGTTATTATTTGATGAACTGATTTCAAGAAACTGTCTATTAGCATTTTTTTGCCCAGGTAGCCTTCTTTGTCAAATACAAACCTATCGACATTTTCCAACGGCAGCCCCAGACCCAGATAGAGTGTTTTAAAATCGGTTTCATCCGGCAATCTCCAGTCCGGAGGACAAACATTCATGGCTGCCTGCCAGGTATATGCCAAGAAAGGGAGTGGCAACAATCGCGCACAATCCCAGTGCGCGCCGTCGCAATAGTGTAAGCCCTCAGCCATCCAGGAGACATTATTGACGATGATAATATCATATTGCTGTCCGTCCCTCTCGTCTATAAGTCCATCTTTTATGAATTGAGGAGGCTCATTTTTAAAATCCGGATCGAATAGTCGTGGTGCATGGAGGAGTTTTGGATCGTCTGCAAACCATTCCCGGATTTTCTCCTTGAATCCTTTTGGTGTCTCAATGCTCACGAATATTCCATTTACCGCAACGAAATAATGATCCGTGGGGCTATCGAGCCACTCAAGAATGAGTGCGCGGCGAGTGCTGCAGGCGTTTCGGCATTCTGCACCAAATCTTTACAATGATCCTCATAGTCCCTATACCGGAAGAGGTCCAGTTTTCCATGAGCAAGAAGTCTTGCGTTGGGGAAACGCCTGAAAAAATCTCCAGGATTAAATTGGAACCAGGGTTGACTTTTAGACGATAATGGAAATACCATCAGCTCCAGGAACAATGCCAGGGAGAAAGCAACCGTTTAAAAAAACGTGCAAACAACCAGGTTTAATTATAAAAGATCCGAACTTGATGACTTCTAATGAACCGGCGACGCCGGACTTTGCATCAGCAGAAGCGTTGTCATTGCGGCGGCCAGGACCAGCTTCATTTTTGAGTTGGGTTTCCGGTGCATCCAAACTTTGCAACCCTTTGGGTTCATGGCTGCCATTGATCCTCCGCCAATATACTGAACGGCACAAAGGAATTGACCATTTTCATTGAACTCAAAACCCATCGCGGGAACTTTGCCCATGAACCAAAAGGGCTTGGTGAAATCGAAATCCTTGTTGGAAGTTGCCTGCGTCAGCCAGATATCCCGCACTCCGTTGGTGAGAACGGTTTCGTACTTAGCATTATCCTTTGCAGCGACTCTTCCCGAGCCGAAAATCAATCTCCATCCTGTACTGGAATCCCCATGGATGGTGATCACTGCCAGTAAATTATTGTATTCTGCCAGGGTTTGCTCAGTTCCAGTGGTCAAACCGGGAGTCAATTCAAATTGATGCTGGGATTGATCTACCGAAGTGGACTCTGCATCGACAGACACCGTGTCGGCACTACTGCTGAGGACGAAGGAAAGTTTCTTCGTAGATCTGCTTTCTGTCTTCGTTCCGAAGAGGTTCGATTTTTCGCTTCCAGAGGAGCCTCCGGCTTTGCTGCTAATAATGGTATAATCACCAAAACTAAATTTTTTGATTTTCCCCATCAAGAGACTTCCCATTTTTACATCCAGCCTTTCGCTTTTGAGCGCAAGGCTGTCATTGAGGATGATGAATTCCTGCGCTTGTACGGATCCTGCCAGAATCAGCAGGAAGCCAAGGGTCTTAATATTATAGCACCGTAAGGGCATGGGGGATAGGCAAAATCAAGTTACCTGAATTTTATTAAAGGCTTTAAATCCATGCCGCTTTATTTCGGAAACAAGCGTTCTGAGCAATCTGGTTGATTGCGGTAACGCAACACCGAAAGGGACGGTCGCCATTGGCAGGGACAATAAATTGAAATATATTTGCAGCCCGCAAGAGATAAGCAGCCCGGACGAGAGTCCGCCTTCGCTGAAGCTATGGCGGACGAAGGGGGATTAGCTCAGCTGGCTAGAGCGCTTCCATGGCATGGAAGAGGTCATCGGTTCGACTCCGATATTCTCCACAAAAAAGTCCCGGGAAACGGGACTTTTTTTTCTTTAATACAGGTCACGAAGCAAAGGGCACTTCGTAATTATTGATCATTCACGTCGTGATCTTTGTGTCCTCCTTTGTGTTCGTTGTGACCCTCCTGCAATTTCCCAGCTTCTCAGACCCATTTCGGACTGCTTCTTTTTAACAGATTTTCTTTCCCCCTAAGCTTCTAAAGCAGGATCGGTGGCACACTTCGAAGCTTCATTGAAACGGGTCTTGTTATTAAAAGACTAAATAATCCTTTATTATATTATATTTGTAACTTATGCATTGCAAATCATGACAAACAGCGCAATTCACAGTTTCCACATCCCCGTAATGGGGTTGGCCTATACCATAGATACACCTATCAAAGTGGCACGGTTTGGTATCTCTTCGGTTATTTCGATCATTGAGGATAATCTGATAGAAAAACTGAGGAGTTACTATTCTCACTATATCAATGAAAAATATGTGCCTATAACTCCCAATGAAGAAGACTATCGTGCAAAGAGGATAACGAATTACCTAAACCTGGTCAATCGTATTGTGAATGAGCAGGTAGAAAATTTGCGGGTAAGTGCGTTTGAACCGGATTCGGAGATCACCAAGTACTTCGAAATGCTTCCGGATGGGTCTGACTTAAGGAAAGTCTATGAGTTAATGGTTACCCTGAGCGATCCGGAAGACAGGCAACAATTGGAAAATTGGCTTAAGTCGCAAATCGAACCCGGGAGCATTGATGTCAACATCATGACCAAGCTTGACAAAAACAATAC
>JAYWDP010000338.1:0-4447 GCA_043779775.1 Cyclobacteriaceae bacterium | reverse complement strand
GAAGTTGCTGGTGCCATGAAACTTCAATCCACTGAAAACTATATCGGCCATGATTTGATGAGAAGCGGCTTAGAAGTCGGTATCGCTGCTGGATTTTCATTTGAAACAGAACTACCAGCCTTTGGTTACTTCATTTTAAAAATTAAATAATATGATTGAGAAAATTATCATATTCACAATGCTGGGCCTGCTGGCGTTCTCCTGCAGCAACGAAACCAAAGAGTCGTGGCCCAATGGTGTAAACTATGAGGTATTTGTTTTGGCTTTTGCCGATAGCGATGGTGATGGTAAAGGGGACCTGGTGGGCCTTACCGGCAAATTGGATTACCTGAAAGAAACGGGTGTCGGAGGTATATGGCTGATGCCTATCATGACGTCACCGTCCTACCATAAATATAATGTGACTAATTATAAAGGAATTGATCCGGACTATGGTTCTATCGACGATTTTAAAATGTTCGTAGCGGAAGCACATAAACGTAACATCCAGGTAATCATAGACCTTATTCTGAATCACACGGGCTCGGATCACCCCTGGTTTCAGGAGGCGATCAAGGGAAAGGACAACCCGTACCGCAATTATTATGTGTGGGCTAAGAAGGATTCGATTGCGCAAGTCATCGCAAAAAAAGAAATCTCCCTTGACAGTGACAACATCCGACAGTGGCATTCCGTGAAGGGAGACTCATTGGGCGAATACTACTATGGCTTTTTTAATGGAGGAATGCCGGACCTCAATTTTGACAATCAAAAAGTAAAAGATGAATTCATTGAGATTGGTAAATTCTGGCTGAATGAGTTGGGTGTTGATGGTTTCCGACTCGATGCCGCCAAACACATTTATCCTACTGATCGGGCTACTGACAATCATGCGTTCTGGGTTTGGTTCCGTACTGAAATGCAAAAGATCAAACCGGATACCTATCTGGTGGGAGAGGTCTGGTCGCAGTCACAAGAAGTGGCACCTTACCTGAAAGGACTGCCGGCATTATTTAATTTTGATATGGGGTATGCGATCACGGCCGTGGTAAAAGAAGGCCGGGACACCATTCATTTGGTGAAGAAGTACAAGGAGATAAATGATTTCTACAAGTCGGTTACACCCGATTATATCGACGCTACCTTCCTCAAGAATCACGACCAAAACCGGATCTTATCGGAACTTGGCGACGATGAGTCGATGGCGCGCGTAGCGGCTTCCATTTTGTTTTCATTGCCGGGAACACCCTATGTTTATTATGGGGAGGAAATCGGAATGAAAGGAATGAAGCCAGACGAATTTATTCGGGAACCTTTCCTTTGGGATGAAGGTAAAAATGACCCATTGCAGACTGCCTGGGAAACACCCAAATATTCCAATGATAAAACAGTGGTGCCTTTAATAAAGCAAAGAGAAGATGTAAACTCACTTTATAATTTTTATAAGAAGTGGATTACCTATCGGAATAGCAGCGAAGTGCTGACTTTGGGTGAGCTGTCTTTGCCACAATTGGACCAGCGTGAAGTGGTCGCCTTAATCCGCAGCCGTGGAACAGAAGGATGCCTTGTCTTGCACAATGTGTCAGGCACCGCGGTGACTGTTCCTGTAAGTTCTTTAGAAGGTTTCGGCAAAATTGATTTTGCCACAGACCTGACAACGACACTTTCCGAGAAGGAAATAAAATTACCTGCCTACAGTTCAGTGGTTTTAAAAATGGAGTAATGACAAACGGACCATCACGCGTACTCATTGAAAATGTTCAGCCGGTTATTGACGCAGGATTATATCCTGTAAAGCGTACCCTGGATGAACGGGTTGACGTGACTGCCCATATTTTCAGTGATGGTCATGATCATCTCCGTGCTGAAGTGTTGTATAAGTTCGGAAAAAAGGGGGATTGGAAAATTGTAGAGATGGCGCCGACTGTCAATGACGAATGGCTGGCTTCATTTTACGTTCCTGAAAAAGGCTCCTATTATTTTACCCTGCGGGCGTGGATCGATCACTTTGATACCTGGTATGATGGCTTTAAGAAAAAGGCAGCCGCAGGGGTAGATGTCACTGTTGAGTTAATGGAGGGTGCTGAATATTTGCAAGCCGTCGGCAAGGATGATTTGAAAATTCTTGCTATAGCAAAAATTCTGACGGACAATTCACAGTATGCTAAAGCGATCCAGACCGTAACGGGTGTTGAATTTGCAGAGATCGTAAAAGCCCGGCCGCTTCGGCAACATGTGAAATATTTTGACAAAGAACTTGAAATCCGGGTCGAGCATAAGAAGGCGCTTTACAGTACCTGGTATGAATTATTCCCGCGCTCCAGTTCGTTACAGCCTGACAAGCACGGTACGTTCTCCGACACCATTAAACTTCTGCCGCGTGTTGCAGCGATGAACTTTGATGTGTTGTATCTGCCGCCCATTCATCCCATCGGCAAAGTCAACCGCAAAGGGAAGAACAACAATGTCAATGCCTTGCCAGGAGAGCCTGGGTCACCCTGGGCCATAGGCAGCGATGAGGGTGGACATAAATCCGTGCATAAAGATCTGGGCACCCTGGAGGACTACCAGAAGCTCATCAGGGAAGCGAAGAAATTCAACATTGATATTGCCATGGACGTTGCTTTCCAGTGTGCTCCAGACCATCCCTATGTAAAAGAACATCCTGACTGGTTCCGCCAGCGGCCGGATGGGTCAATACAGTATGCGGAAAATCCGCCTAAAAAATACCAGGATATTTATCCATTCTATTTCGATACACCGGAATGGAAAGGGCTTTGGGAGGAACTGAAGTCAGTGATCATCTTTTGGATTGAGCAGGGTGTCACCATCTTTCGTGTCGATAATCCGCACACCAAGCCAATAGAATTCTGGAAATGGACTATTGAAGAGATTAATAAATTGTATCCTGATATTATTTTTCTTTCTGAAGCCTTCACGCGGCCAAAAGTAATGGCCTCTTTGGCTAAAGTCGGATTTACTCAATCGTACACCTATTTCACCTGGCGGGTAACCAAAGATGAAATCACCGAATACATAAATGAACTGGTGCAGGGTCCTTCGCGGAATTATTTCCGTCCAAACTTCTGGCCCAACACGCCTGACATTCTACCCTGGCATCTACAGTATCAGGGTGAGAATATTTTTATCATACGTCTTGCGCTGGCGGCAACCCTTTCATCAAGCTATGGGATTTACGGCCCGCCATTTGAATTTTATGAAAACAAGCCTGTGGAGGGAAGAGAGGAATATTTTAATTCCGAAAAGTTCGAGATCAAACACTATGAATGGCGGAAGGCCAATCGCATGACGGATATCATGACTCTTTTGAACCAGGCGCGTAAAGAAAACGCTGCTTTGCAATCGACCTGGAACCTTCAGTTTTGTTCCGTAGAAAATATGAACCTTATTGCCTACGTGAAAGCAACCGATGACCTGTCAAGTATAATGATCATTGTTGTTACCCTCGACCCGCATGAAAAACAGTCAGGCTATGTGCAGGTACCTAAGTCGGTTTTGAAGCTGGGAGATAAAATCAATCTTAAACTTCATGACCTCATTACAGGCGAATATTATACCTGGACGCAGGAATGGAATTATGTTGAGTTGGAACCTAATAAAATGCCGTTTCATCTTTTTAAAGTAGATATTCACGAATCGCAAATGTGAACGCATCAATGGCTGTACAAAGCAAGAGTGACCCCCTTTGGTTTAAAGATGCAATCTTTTATGAATTGAGTGTACGCTCTTTTTATGATAGCAATGGAGATGGTATCGGCGATTTTTCTGGACTGTTACAAAAGCTTGATTACCTGGAAGACCTGGGAGTCAATACACTTTGGTTGCTGCCCTTCTATCCCTCTCCGCGAAAAGACGATGGTTTCGACATCACAGAACATTGTGATATCGATCCTGACTATGGCACATTATCTGATTTCAAGGCATTTTTAAAAGAGGCACACCGAAGGGGAATCCGGATCATTACGGAGCTTTCCCTCAACCACACTTCCGATCAGCATCCATGGTTCCAGAAATCGAGGCGGGCGCGAACGGGATCACGGTACAAAGATTATTATGTATGGAGTGAGACGCCGGAAAAATATAAGGAAGCCCGTGTCATGTTTTCAGATGAAGAGGTTTCTAACTGGTCATGGGACGCAGAGGCCAAAGCATATTATTGGCATCGTTTCTATCGCCACCAGCCAGAATTAAATTTTGAAAATCCTGAAGTGCAACTTGAGATGATCAAAGCTGCCGACTTCTGGTTGAAAATGGGAGTGGATGGATTCAGGCTTCCCGCTGCACCTTTTCTTTTTGAGGAAGAGGGTACGAGCAGCGAGAACCTTCCACAAACTCATGAATTTCTTAAGAGGCTGCGGGCACACATCGATAAGGAATACAAAGACCGGATACTCATTGCAGAGGCCAACTTATGGCCCGAAGATGCGGCAGCGTATTTCGGCGACGG
>JAYWDP010000337.1:0-4471 GCA_043779775.1 Cyclobacteriaceae bacterium | reverse complement strand
AGGAATCCGATGCCTTGAGTAAGGACTTAATCAAACGCGGATTTAAATTCGCTGGCAGCACGGTGATTTATGCTCATATGCAAGCTTGCGGATTGGTCAACGACCATTTGGTAGAATGTTGGAGGTATAAATTTGAGTAAAGTGTTTAAGTTTTTAGGTTGGAGTCAAACGTCAGTATGCATAAAACGTAAACACCTAAACACCTAAAAAAAAATACTTCCACCATGCATAGGCTCCCAATCCCAGCAGTACGAGTCCAGGAATAATTTTTACCCATTTGCTGCCTGCCACATACGGCGCAACTCGTTGGGCAAAAAATATTAGTACCGTAAGCAGCGCCATAGCACCGACGGATGTTCCTAAAACATAACTATGCAAAAGGCCGGTGGTATGGAGGCTGATCCAGCCCTGAGCTTTCATATAGGCTGTGAAACCCATCCAATAAGGAATGGCCATGGGATTAAGAATGCTTAATACTAGACCTCGTCGAAAACCACTCTCCCCAAATTTCTTTGCAAATCCGGTTGACTTCCGGGAAGGCACCAGATTGACAATTCCAAGGACCGTCATCACCACTGCTACGATCAATTGAAAATTGTCTATGATCACCGGCGTATTGCTGATCAGATATTCAAACTGCACGCCAATCCAGGTATAAGGATATTCTATAATAGCAACAGCCAGGGAAAAACGGAGCGCCGTGTTAATTTTCCCTTCAAGACCCAATTGGAGAACAGAAAGATTAAGCGTTCCTGGCGGAATGGATCCCACAAAACTGAAGATAAACCCCATCAAAAATACCTGTAGGTAATCCATAAACTTACGGAGCTGTGGAGGCTTTAAAGGTCTTGTAAATTGCCCTGGCCTCTCGAAAGGAAATATACGCAACGCCACGCTGATGATTCTCGGCACTGATCCTGTAAATGTCATGCCAGTGGCGAATTAATACTCTCAGTGCCACCCATAACGAAAAACCGGGCTGATAAATGTGCGCCGGCTCCGCACCACAGCCATTGAGTTCCATGACCATTATCTTTCCGTTTTCAAGGTCTTCGATTGAAGTCACCCGCAAATCGTATCGTCCGAAAAAGAATCCCGGAATCTGCTTACTGATAGAATCAAAGGAGGCAGAAAGTTTTTCTGTAATCAAATGATTGGCATTCAAAAACTTGGTGCCGAGACAATGGTTGCCGACGGAGATTAATTCAATTTTTTCGCCGGAGGGTATTATGCTTTTCATCTGATCCCGGTAAGCTACCTGCAGACGATCCCATTGAAGTTTGGCTCGTTCTTTTTTAAAAATTAATTGTCGTAAGGATTGAGTTCCGTCTCCGGTGACGCTTAACATTTCCTTGCCTACAATGGAAGTCACTTTGCCGCCAGCTTCGCTCGGGTAACGAACATAAAATACACCGAATTCCAACGGAAGGTCAACAAGTTCCTGAATAAGAAAATCGATTTTGATCTCTTTCAGGTAATTATTAATATCCTGCTCTGACCTGATCTTCTTTACCATCCATCCTCGTTCTCCCAGGTCTGGCTTAAAAATCAAAGGAAAATGAAGGTCGTTTTCCCTGAGGCACTGCATGATATCTACCGTACTGGCGGGAAACTTTACCAGCATGGTTTTTGGTTTGTATGGCGTTGGCACTTTTTCCATTACGTCAAACTTCGATTCACCAAACATTCCTCCCATAAGAATGCCCGGATTTGAGGCAGAGAAATATACCAGAGACCTCGCTTTCAGTGAAAGCCAAAGCCAATAAGGAAAAAGGGGAGCCTGTAAAATACCAAAAGGCCAATACTCCCAACTCCTGATCTTAATGAAAAAATTGCTGTCGAGAATCCGGAGAAAGAAATTCATTCTTTAGTTAACGGGTAGCAGACACAACTTCGCGATAGCGCAGGGTGCTCACGGCTATGCCAAAATCAGAAGGAATGGTAACATAAGGAGCTACTTCCCGTAGGCCTATTTTCATAATGGCCATATGATGGACCGCATGCTCAATGTTGTAGGTAAGTTCACGCATAAAATTAGTCTCTATCGTAATGCATTCCTCGCTGTCACGTTCATACCCAACTTCGAGCTTTAGCGGTTGGTCCTCATGCGATAGTCTTATAAAATCACCGATACGGGAAAGGACATTAAGTGCAATAAACTTATCTGACTCTATCATTTTATCATGGGGCCTTAGGTCATAATTCACCACCCCCTTGGCGAAACCTTGTTCCAAACACAAAAAGAATTCAAGGGTATGGCGGAGATGCTGGCCAACGGTGGCGTTGCCCAATGCGTTGGAGGGCCTGGAAAAATCATTTTCATCCAGTTGACGGACAATGTCTGACAACTGATCCAGGATGGTTGTACAGGCGTTTGAAAGTTGCATATTAATTCGGTCTACAAAATTACACATTTATGGAATAAACGAATCCCGCCTCTGGCTGGATTCCATGCCTGTCTGCCCGTCCTCGCTTCAATGAAGTTCTTTGCAAAGCAGACAGGGATTTCACCCGTTTAACATCACCACGGTGATGACGGAAAACCTGGCTCATTTCAGGGTATGAACTTCCTCCAGTTTTGATCTCCTTTTGTCTTGAGCCCCTTTTCGTTTTTATTCCAGTCAGTCAGCGTATTGTTACCCCAGAAATTGTAGAAGAGAAACAACTTTCCGTCAAGGACTTTAAATGTTTCTGGATCAATTTTTACTTTTTCTCCCGTCGCACCCATGGCATAGGCACACCATCCACCATAGGCCGGCTCAAATTGATCCGGTGACGATTTAAACCTGTTAAGATTTACAGCATTGACAAACCGATACGTAACCCCTTTGTACGCAAACATAAAATCTGTTTTCCCTTCCAGAGGCTTATTGTTAAAATAACTTACCGGGTCAAATCCCTCAAGGGCAATACCCTTTTTGATATTATAGTTTTTCGCGCGCACGTCATCGCTTTGTGCAAAAACAAGGGCTGCAGTGATAATGAGTGACAGGGTGGTGATAAATCGCTTCATGGAATTTAAATAATACAACTTAACGGAATACCGTAAAATCCGGTCATTTCTCCCTGCAACTTTGTCGTGTCGCTTACAAATTCGGGTTATGGTTCCGCTTTTTCTTTCAGAATCCCCCAAACAAGTTCGGGTTCATATCCTTTACCGATGGCAAAACGAGCCACCTTATCGCGTTTCTTAAAGAGGTTAGTGCCCTCATTTTGTGAAAGCTTCTTTTTCAAGAGATTCCTCAGCGTCTTTATATACTCCCGTTCATCAATTTCGTCAAGGCCTTTTTGAATACAGCGGGGCGTGACTTTATGCGCTTCCAGCACATGTGCAATTTTATTGCGGCCCCATTTCTTCATCCGGAATTTTCCACCTGCAAATGCTTTGGCAAATCGTTCTTCGTTCAGAAATCCTTCCGTAATAAGCCTTGTGATAAGTTCCTCCACATCATTCCGATGCAACCCGTATTCATAAAGTTTGTTGCGGACTTCGTGGTGGGAACGTTCCTGGAAGGCACAATAACGGGTGGCCCTTATGAAAGCCTCCGTGGGCGTGAAGGATTTTCGGATTCTGGATTCTGGACGCTCGTAGGACATATCTCCAAAATTTAAAGACTCTACCAGAAACCAGTATCTAGAATCGGTTCGGTTTCATTTCAACAACCCCTTATTTTTCAGAATACTTCCCAAAAACTTACGTTCATTGTCAGTATTAAAAATTTTGAAGGGAAGGTGGATGAGCTGAGCCTTATTTACAAATAGCAGAAAATGGTCTTTGCCGACCTGCGCGCGCTTGATCTGGTCCCACTTCAAAGGCATCCCCTCGCGTGCGTTGATTTTCATCACAATTTGCTGACTTGTGATCTCGTAAGAAAAACGCTCAAACAACATTTTACCTTGCTCCAGTTGGGTAACACCGTAAAACTGTATGAGCCAAAAGAGCACATACAAACCATAGGCGAGCACGCCTCCGATAATCCACCAAATGCTTGGTATCCAGAAATAGAAAAGGCAAATGGCAACCGCAATTGGTATGACCCACCATTGCTGTTTCAGTATGTTCCTGAGGGCCATTTTAATGTATTGGTTTTTCTCGAGACGATAATTTCGTGTCTTGACAATCATAATTCTCTTCTAAATGGGCCGCAAAGTTAACAGCCCGGGACCAAACTGCCTACTGTGTTGTTATTACTTTAAGACTCAGGTCGAGGCTTTTCACTGAATGGGTCAACGCTCCTACTGAAATATAGTCCACCCCGCATTCTGCGACAGCCCTCAAGTTCGCTTCCGTGATCCCACCACTGGCTTCAATTTTATATTTCCCATTAATAAGGTGAACGGCCTGCTTCATAACTTCAGGGCTCATATTATCTAACATGATCACATCAACACCTTCTTTAGCCAGCACTTGTTCTACTTCGGCGAGGGTGCGGGTCTCAATTTCTATCATCAGGGTTTTACCTGTTTGTTT
>JAYWDP010000336.1:0-4475 GCA_043779775.1 Cyclobacteriaceae bacterium | reverse complement strand
TACAATCGGTTTGAAAATCCTGTTTTAGGATGGTGAGGTCCAATGTAACCTGTAGGGAAGAAGATACGTCCAAGGATAAAGATAAAGGTTGGTGTATGCAACCTTTCATTTTACCGGTCTGTCTATATTCACAAAATGTTTATGCTATGAAGAAAATATCACTAATGTTCGCTTTTTTGATGGCTTTTACGCTATCCATGGCCCAGAACCGTGAAACCCGCACCGTAGACACATTCACAAAACTGACCTTTCGCGTACCGGGAAAACTGTATTTGAAACAGGGAAGTCCCCAAAAAGTAGAGTTGGAAGGACCCAAGGATGTTCTGGACGAAATCGAAACCGAAGTGTCTGGTGGCAAGCTCGTCATCGGCAAAGAAGGTAAGTGGATGAATTGGGGCTGGAATGACAGCAAGGATAAAATTTCTGTTTATGTTACTGTGAAAGATATTGAAGCTATCAGTGTGAGTGGATCAGGTGACATTATCGGACAGGGAAAATTTACAACAGGGGATCTTCAACTAAATGTGAGTGGCTCGGGATTCCTCCAGATCGAAGCGGATGCCAGCGGAAATGTAGAGGCGGATGTATCCGGCTCCGGTGATGTTGACTTCAAGGGGTCGTGCAATAACTTTGACAGTGATGTAAGCGGTTCCGGTAAAGTGGTTCTTTCACTTGCCGTCAGCGGTGTGGCCGATTTTGGAGTCTCCGGATCAGGTAAGATTCAGGCTGCCGGTACTGCCAAGGAAGTCAAAGCCGGCATTAGCGGCTCAGGTAAAGTATTGGCAGCGAATCTTGAGACTGATAAATGTACTGTGCGAATCTCGGGATCCGGTGACGTTGAAATTAACGTAAAAAATGATCTGGATGCTACTATCTCGGGCAGTGGGTCTGTGTCGTACAAAGGTAATCCCAGCCATATGAACAGTCACTCCTCTGGCAGTGGCCATGTGAGGAAAATGTAATTTCATCCCGCACAGCGGGAAAAAAAGCGGAGCGTAGTGGCTCCGCTTTTTTTATTTGGTGATTATCTCGCTAACTTTCTCGTAAAGCATATTGTATGAATTATGAATTGGATGAAGCGCTGGCCTGGCGACTGTTGATCTCATTTTGTATTGGTACTGCCATCGGTTTTGAGCGGGAGTATCGCAGTAAGGCGGCTGGTCTTCGGACCATGATCATGATCTGCCTGGGCTCAACCATTTTTACTGAACTATCTATTCTGATCAGTCCTTCGTCACCCGACAGGATTGCTTCCACTATTGTAACGGGTATTGGATTTCTTGGGGCCGGGGTAATCTTTAAAGACGGCCTTACGGTTACGGGACTTACCACGGCTACGACCATTTGGATATCAGCGGCGTTGGGAATGGCTGTGGGGATGGGGCAATACTTTATAGCCCTTTTCGGATTGATGGGTGTTTTGATTGTCCTGGCTGTCTTTGAAAAATTTCAATACCTGATAGAACGAATGCATCAAAGCAGGCTGTACAAAATCCGTTTTAATAAAAATCAGGTACGTGAAAATCAATTTGGATCCATCCCGAAAGATCTTGGATTAAGTGTTCATAAAAAGCGGGAGTTGAAAGATCATGATCAAATCTTCCTCGTTTTCGAAATTTCAGGTAAAGAAAAAAAACTGGATGAGTTCAATCAGTATTTGCGAAATGAGGAGAGTGTGCTGACTTTTGAGTACTGAAAGCATAACAATTTCATACAAGGTTGGTAATGCATTTCACGCCTCGCCTGGCCTGTGAAGACGAATAGATGATTTGTTTTTTGGCCATCCGCCAAAAAAAATAGAATTTCATAGAACTTTGAATAAAATACTGGAAAATATTTCAACGGTATAACACCCTAATATGGGTCACGACGAACCAAAGGGCACTACGCCTTTTTGATATCCTTTGTAATCGTCGTGCCTTTCTTTGTGTCCGTCGTGACCTGCATTTAATTTCTCTCATGCTTAATAATCCCTTCAACAATTAAATATTGCGCTGCGATGTAGGTAATCATGATCAATATCCCGCTGAAAGGAAACGGCACATGGAATTTATTGATCGCCAACAGGGAGTCAGAAGTCATAAAGAGGGCTGCCCCGGCCAAAACCATCCAAAAACTTCCTGAGGATGTCCGGCCAAAGCGAAAAAGTGCCGTGATCACCATGACCATCAGCACGATCGCATAAATCAATACGGGGATTTTTAAGGTACCCAGAGATGGAAATAATATTACAATTAATCCGGTGCCTGCAAGTACAATCGGAAAAGAGAACCTCAACTTCTGGGTAGGCATAAGCTCTTCTTTTCTATCTGGTATCTGGTGTTGCCGATAGGCCATAATATATAACACATGACCTGCTAGAAAGGCTACCAAGCCTCCCATAAAAAAAAACTCTTCCCTGGATTGAAAAAGTAAAAACACATCACCTGTCCAGCAAAAAATCAATGCGCAGATGAAAATGAATGACCGCTTGGTTACCGTGGCGGTGTAATAGGCTAACAATGAAATCATGATCAGGGGTTTGGCTATTGTATGTACCGTTTGCCAGCCCTCCGCCAACGCCAATAATTCAGCCAGGCTTACTGCAAGAAACCAGTAAACAAGAAGACCAGATCTTTTCATATCGTAATGCGTTTCGGCCGCAACCATAAATATAGGAATGCCACACCGCTCAGGGCGCCACTAATACAAAAAGTGATAAAAAACCGGGTAGGATCATTACTATAAATCCAACCGGAGAGCAAGGCTCCCATGCCAATGCCGAATTCCATAAATATATAAATTGAGGCCACACCCCTTCCTTTATGTTCCGGGTCGCTCAGATCCGTAGCCCATGCCAGCAACGTCGGAGATGTTGCGCCTTGCGCCAGTCCGTATAAAAAAGCACCAATGATCAGCATGATTTTAGTGTCGGCAAGGCCTACCCAAATCATTCCAATCGTCATAAGAATTGTGGAAACCTTAAGAACTTTCACCCGCCCATATTGATCGGAGGCACTTCCCGCCATAAAACGGATGAGGAGGGAAGCCATCGTGAAGTAGGTAAAAAGGAGTCCTTTGTTTTTAATACCCAGGTAGGCACCAAAATCCGGCATGACCGTAAACAGATTGCCATAGGCATAGGAACATAGCACCATCACAATGCAAGGCGCCAGCACCCGCTGCTCGAAAAGATCTTGTTTGCGAACCGATAAAAGTTTCCAGGATATCGGATGCTTTTCCTGGACCGTCTCCTTGATCGAGAATACGATGAAAGCAGAAATAATAGCAAATGCTGAGGAACAGTAAAACATCGCATCGACAGAAATTGTGGAAGAAAGCCACCCACCCAGCGCCGGGCCTCCCGCCATCCCCAGGGTGCCCGCGGTGCCCAGCAATCCCATCGCCTGTCCCCTGCGGTTGATGGGGATCACATCAGAGAGATAGGCCGCCTGTCCCGTCGGCGTGAAGCCCGTTGAAAAGCCGTGAAAGAGACGTAATAAGAAAAATGCAAATACCGTGGTGAGGAAGGGATACAGCATGCTGCAAACAAAGCACACCAGCGAGCCTGCCATGATCACCGGCTTGCGCCCAATACGATCTGCCAGCTTGCCGCTGAATGGACGGGAGATCATGGCCGTGAGTGTAAAGAGAGAGATAATCAACCCTTTATAATCAGCGCCTCCCAATGACGTGAGAAAAAACGGCAACTCCGGGACCATCATATTAAAGCTTGCAAAAAAGAGCAGCGAGCTTGCGCAAAGGAGCCAGAATTGCTGGGAGTAGATGGATTCGGATTTCAACAGAATAAAAGTTTTTTTGACATGTGGCGGATTACTTCAGAATTCGTTATTCAACATTCATGTTTGAGATGGGCTTGGGGGATCAAAAATCGAATGCAATTTTTTGAATACGGAATTGTGATCCCAATAACTATCGGGAGAATGTTGAATAATGAATTTAGAAGTTGGGCCTCGATCCTAAATGTATTAAGAGGAGGGTCGGAAATTACAACGCTACTGATCATTAAACTATATCTTAACTGCATCTTCCTGTACGCCCAGCAAAAATGCTTTAATAAAGACATCCAGATCCCCATCGAGAACATTTTGGGCGTCGGTTCGCTCCACGCCGGTGCGTGCATCTTTCACCAGCTTGTACGGATGCAATACATAGTTCCGGATTTGCGAACCAAAATCAATCTTCATCTTGCCGGCTTCAATCTTATCGCGCGCTGCGCTGCGCTTCTCCATTTCAACCTGGTAGAGTTTTGATTTCAACATCTGCATGGCTTTCTCACGGTTGGCATGTTGTGACCTTTCCACCTGACAGACGATGACAATGCCCGAAGGCTTATGGGTAAGCTGCACTTTTGTTTCGACTTTGTTTACATTCTGCCCGCCGGCCCCTCCCGATCGGGAAGTTTGCATCTCAATATCCGCGAGATTGATTTCAATATTGATGGTATTGTCAACGACTGGATAGACAAAAACAGA
>JAYWDP010000335.1:0-12309 GCA_043779775.1 Cyclobacteriaceae bacterium | reverse complement strand
GGGACATGCAGCTTTCCGCATCGGAATACTCCTGATAGGTCATCTTACCGGTAATCAAATCATCTGTCATTTGCCAAACGCCAGTCCCCGAGCCAATGTCTTTGCCCTGGAACTTTCCATTGAGCATCGGTCCGCCCGGCACAACAATGGTAGGCAGGTCTACACTGGCGGCACCCATCAGGGTTGAGGGTGTGGTCTTATCACATCCTGTCAAAAGAACAACGCCATCAATGGGATTTCCGCGAATGGATTCTTCGGTGTCCATGCTCGCAAGATTTCTGAAAAGCATGGCCGTTGGTTTGAGCAACGTTTCTCCCAAAGACATAATCGGGAACTCAAGGGGAAAGCCGCCGGCTTCATATACGCCTCTCTTCACTTTCTCTGCCAGATCCCTCAGGTGAGCATTGCAGGGCGTCAGTTCAGACCAGGTGTTACAGATTCCTATTACCGGTCTACCATCAAACATATCCTCTGGAAAGCCCTGGTTCTTCATCCAGCTCCGGTAGATAAATCCCATTTTATCTTTCTTGCCAAACCACTCGGCACTTCTGTATTTGGTCATGTTGATATATGTTTTGAAAAAATTGAAATTATTCTCTGCTAAGTATATTTTATTTTAGGAAATCAATGCATTTGACCGCAAAGATCGCAAGTAGCGTGGAGAATTTCATTGCGAACGGTGCGTCCTCTGTGATTAAAAATACTAAAAATATTCTGGACGCCACTACTGCTTCACCTTATTGACCAGCGTGCCAATCCCGTCAATGGAGATTCTCACCTCGTCGCCGGCTTTCAATGTAAAAGTATCCGGGGGTACGATGCCGGTGCCCGTCATTAAAAAGGCCCCGTAAGGAAATGATGCTTCTCTGAATAGAAATTCTACCAACTCGGTGTGTTTTCTTTTCATCCGGTTGATGGAAATAGCTCCGCTAAAAACACTTTGCTTGTTGCTGATAATTTCAATTTTTATCATCGTATCAGGATCAATAGGACCCTCAGGCACATAGAGACATGGTCCGATCGCGGCGGAGGCATCATAAGATTTTGCTTGCGGAAGGTACAAGGGATTCTCACCTTCAATATCACGTGAGGACATGTCGTTGCCGATGGTATATCCTTCAATCGTTCCTTTTGAACAAACAAACAAAGTAAGCTCCGGCTCCGGTACATTCCACTTTGAGTCCTTCCTGATACGCACCGGATGCCCTGACCCGACGGTTCGGTACGCTGTGGCTTTAAAAAATAATTCAGGCCGCGGGGCTTCATAAACTCTCGCATAAAAGTTGCCACCATCTTTCGATTCTTCCATACGGGCCTCCCGGCTTCGCATATAGGTAACTCCCGATGCCCATATCTCCTGTTGTCCAATAGGGGCCATCAGGCTTGTTTCTATTGCCTTGGACAAAACAGCGCTCGCTTTAAGTTTTTTAATCTCTGAGGTAAGGGCTTTGAATAGTTTGGACCTGTTGACAAATTTGTCCCAATCGGATTCTTTTGATAGAAAATACTGATTGTTATGATTGATGATAATGCCCCTTTTTGTCTTGTATAATTTCATTGCTCTTGTGCTTGAGTATGTTTCCTTCCAAATTTAATGCATTTATTAATTTGATTGCTTTGGCAGTAGATAGGACATTACTAAATATTTCGCATACTAAGCTCCAAATTAACCTTTTCCCTATTTGGAAATATTCCTGAATCACAGGAAAAATCTGTTAGCTGTGTTGGGTAGGCGATCGCTTTACGCAATCGTTTTCGTAAAAATTACCTTTTTTGATGGTTGAATTTGAAATCAATCGTTTGCAATTCAATGAATCATTGATAAATTAGCATGATATTATATGGGGATCGGCGTATCAAAAGCGGTATAAAAATATCCAAGTCAATATCCGAGAATGAACAGTTTAATAATAAATCCTAACTCCAAACCCTATGCGAAAACTCTACCTATGCATTGGCATATTGATGGTATGCTTGCTGGCTAAGCCGAATGTCGGTGCGGCCCGTGATTCTTTGACCAATTTCAGCATCGATGATGACCAGACCCAAACAGTAAGCGGTGTTGTTAAGGACAATGAAGGTATCGCCATCCCTGGCGTGAACATTGTTTTGAAAGGCACAGCCACCGGCACGATTACCGATTCAAATGGTAATTATACGTTAAGTGTTCCTGGTGGTGATGCTATTTTGATATTTTCATTTATAGGCTATACACAACAAGAAGTTTCTATTTCCGGAAGGAGCATCGTTGATATTTCAATGGCACCCGATGTGAAGGCTCTTGAAGAAGTGGTTGTAACAGCGTTGGGTATCGAGCGTTCATCAAAAAGTCTGGGTTATGCAACTTCCACAGTGAATTCAGAGCAGTTCGCCACGAACCGGACACCCAATATCATGAATTCACTCCAGGGCAAAATTGCAGGGGTGAACATTTCTTCATTGGGAACCGGCCCAGGCGGTACTTCTAAAATTCGTATCCGCGGTCAATCTTCTATCAATGGTCAGAATAATGCGCTGATCGTATTAAACGGTGTGCCGATAGACAACACCAATTTCGGAACAAACCCCGGAAACGTAGGAAGTGATGGTGCGCTGGGAACACGTGGGGGTGGTAATACTTCCGACGGTGGTGACGGTCTCACCAGTATCAACCCGGATGATGTTGAAAGCATGACGGTATTGAAAGGTGCTGCTGCTGCTGCTTTGTACGGTTCACGAGCTAAAGATGGTGTCATCATGATCACCACCAAGTCAAGAGGAACCAGCAAGGGAATAGGTGTCACCTATAACATGAACTTTACAGACGATACGCCGCTGGATTATAGCGACTATCAATATCAATATGGCCAGGGTGAAAATGGAATTGGGCCTGCTTCTGTGGGTGCACCGAATAATCCGGTTACGGGTCAATGGTCATGGGGTCCAAAGATCAAACCTGGTATGACCCAGAATTTGTACAATGGGGATATCGTTCCTTATGTTTCAAACAAAGGCATTATCACCGATTTCTACAGACATGGACAAACCATGACAAATTCCGTTGCACTGAATGCAACAGGTGACAAGGGTGGAATGAATCTTTCCGTGGCAGACATGAACAGCAACGGGATTACACCTAACAACACCTATAACCGGAAGACCATCAACCTGGGATTTGGATATGACCTGAGCGACAAGTTGAGTTTTAAAGGAAATATCAATTACTCAAACGAAAACAACTCGAATCCACCGGTTGTTTCCGAACAGGATAATTCAATTCCTACATCACTGTATGCGATGGCCAATACCATGCCGCTTTCGGAACTTCAGAAAAATACATTAAACGCTAACGGCGCTGAATACAGTTTCTCCCGTTTCACTAACCGCGTAAATCCCTATTGGGCACTCAGTCAATCGAAGCAAAGTGTACGGAGAGACCGTATTTTCGGTAATATTTCTGTAAAGTATGACTTCACAAATTGGTTGTATGCGCAGGTGCGCGTCGGCCAAGACTATTGGTCACGCGACCAGGATTATACTAACTTTGCTACAGGAAAGAACAATCTCAACCCCGGCCAGATAACTTCTGCCGTTCCGGGTTTCGTGAATGGTGTCTACACACAGGATTCACGCCGTTTCAGGGAAACCAATATCGACTTCCTTTTGTCAGCCACGAAAAATTTTGGAGATATCGGCTTGAATATTACTGCCGGTGGAAATCAAATGTACAGGCGTTCTGATCTGAACAGCGTTCAGGTCACAGACTTCGTGGTTAAGGGTTTATACACTGTGCAGAATGGACGAGCCAAAGATCCACTATATGACTTGCAGGAAAGAGCTGTAAACTCCGTCTATGGTTCGGCTGAAGTAAACTACAAGAAGTACATTTACCTGAACATCACAGCGCGTAACGATTGGTTCTCTACACTGTCACCGTCTAAACGGAGCATCTTGTATCCGTCGGTTTCTGCCAGCTATGTGTTCACCGAATCATTCAGTTCCAAGCCATCCTGGCTGGATTTTGGAAAATTTAGGGTGGCGTATGCTGAGGCAGGGAGTGATACCGACGTAGGACCCTATGCCGGCCAGTTGATTTATGGTGTTGGTGCTAACTTATTTGGAGGTCAGCCGGTGGGCAATTTGGGTAACGTAGTACCGAATTCAAAGCTGGTTCCTATGCGCCTGGCTGAAACGGAATTGGGTCTTGAAATGAAGATGCTGAATGGACGTTTAGGCGTTGACTTTGCCGTTTACCGAAAGCTTACTTCAGATCAGATTGTAAATGCCCAGATTTCTGATGCTTCCTCTTTCGTAACTACGAAGATCAACAGCGGTCAAAGTGAAAACAAAGGTATTGAAATGATGATCAATATTGTTCCGATAAAAACAGGAACCTTCCAATGGGACTTCACTTTCGCCGGAGCATATAACATAACTAAAGTACTCAGCCTGTTGACTTCCAATTACGGAGAAAACATTACAGTGGGTAACCACGTTTTCAACGGAAACGTTCAGCAGATTGTAGGCTATGAAATGGGCCAGATCGTGGGTAATGGCTACCGTAGATTCGGTGATGTTCCGGATGGTGCGATCGTTTTTGGCGCTGATGGTCTTCCTTTGACGGGTACTTCAACCAACCCCAATGCGATTAAGATCTTTGGAAGTGCGTTGCCGAAATGGGTAGGTGGTTTTACCAATACTTTCAATTATAAAGGCCTTGTCGTGTCAGTCCTAATTGACTTCAAATTGGGAGGAAAAATGATTTCCGGAACCAACTTCAATGCCTACCGCCATGGCTTGTCACAGGAAACACTGCCCGGACGTGAAGGTGGCGCAGTGGATGTCAATGGCAACGACCCGGGTAAAGTTATCGGGGTAGGTGTGGATGTGAACGGTAACCCGAATGTTGCATCGAGTACAGCTGAGCCCTATTACTCTGTAGTGAGAGCCAAGGGCTTGATTGAACCGGTCGTTTATGACGCAGGTTACTGGAAACTTCGCCAGATTACAATTGGTTACGACTTTACAAGATTCTTCAAAAGTGTACCTGCAATCAAAGGGGTGAAACTCAGTTTTGTGGCAAACAATGTGTTTATGATCAAAAAATGGGTGCCAAATATTGATCCGGAAGCCTTTGGCTATAGCTCGGACAACGTAGTGGGTATGGAATCTCCCACACTGCCGTCAACCCGGAGTCTCGGTTTCAATTTGAATATTAAATTTTAATACGACTGAATCATGAAAAAGATATTTAAACTTTATTTTCTGGCTCTATCGTTGGTGATCGCTACATCATGCGAGAACGGATTTGATACATTGAACGTAAGCAAGACGGGTGCAACTTCTTTAGACCCGGCTTTAACACTGAATGCTGCTGTTATCAATTCGTCGCCCACGACTAGTCTTATTTATGAATTAGCCATTGTTCAGCAATGGTTTTCATCCAATACCGGTGTATTGGAAGGTGGTAATTTCAATAAGGTGGTGGTGAATAACACACCTGCGAATTGGGTAAACTATTACCAGAACGTAATCAAGTACACCAACGATGTCATTTCAAGGATCACGGCTGACCAGAAGCTCGCACCGGCCGCGCAAACGTTGGGCTTAAGAACTAATCTTTTAAACATGGCCAGGATAGTAAAGGCCAATGCGTTTTTGATCCTGACGGATACCTATGGTGACATTCCCTATTCTGATGCAGGTGGTGGGTATACGGCTCAGGTTTTCTTTCCCAAGTATGAGACTCAGCAAAGCATCTATCCCAAGATTATTAGTGAGTTGACTACCGCGACGGCTGCCCTGGATCCTGCCGTAAAGATTGAGACGGCAGATGTGTTGTATGGTGGTAATATTGCTCAATGGAAAAAATTCGGCTACTCCCTTTTGCTCAGGGCCGGAATGAGGTTGAACAAAGCGGATGCTGCTGCGGCAGCGGCAGCTGTTACTACCGCCGTTACTGGTGGCGTTATTACAAGTAATACGGATAATGCTATCATTAAGCACGATGCCAACTACGTCAATGGATTTGGCAATACGGTTAACGGTGGTGAGGCTGCAAACTTCTACATGACGGATGTATTTGTCAAAGCACTTCAGGGAGCTCTTGGAAATGTTGGCGGTACAACGGTATTGGATCCCCGCCTGCAGTCAATTGCAATTCGCTATGTTGGTGCCACTTCTGGAGCGACGCAAACTTCTGGTGTGGCTACTACCGTACCGGCTAACCAGTACGGAATGCCGGTTGGTAGTACAGATGGTAGTGCCGATGTGGCTGCAGGCACAGTTCCTCTGCCTGGCGGCGGAACGCGTTTTGCTTTCAGTCAGGTAGACAGGAACAGGATTGTAAAAAGAACTTCTGCCATGTTCATAGTAACTGCCGGTCAATGCAATATCATGTTGGCTGAAGCCGCGATGCGTGGAATTGGCGGTCTCACTTCTGCTGCTGCAAACGGATACTTCCGTGCCGGAATAATTGCACATATGGATCAGATGGTCTCATATGATGCAGCATCAGCAATTCCTGTTGCCGATGCTACACGCGTCGCTTATCTTGCTGCACCGGAAGCTACCTTGAATACTGCTTCGCTGGCGGCTGCACTACCCCAGATTGGCTATCAATACTGGCTGGCAGCGTTCCTGCATGGTCCTGAAGCATGGGCTAACTTCAGAAGAATCGGATATCCGGCATTGACGCCTAATCCATTCTCGGGAAGTGCTGTTCCAGGCGCATTCATCCAGCGTCTTACCTATCCTACTTCTGAGACTTTGGTGAATACGAAAAACGTAACGGAGGCCATAACCAGCATGGGCTCAGATGCACTTGGCACAAAGGTATATTGGGCTAAGTAAAAGGTTTGATTATGTAAAAAGTGATGGGCAACCGATCAGGTTGCCCATCTTTTTGCCAAGTACCTGGATAGAATTCCGTTTCGGAAAGTTTTAATTTTAGTTGGGTTCCATCGAATAGATTTCAATCCATTTCACGGTTAAAATCAATTCCTTAATCGGCAAAATATCTTTACAGATGGAAGGGTAATTAATGCTGATGTAAGTACTTTCAAGGGTGAGATGAATAAATTCTTAAACTTAAAAGGGATCTTATACGAGATGATCCTTCAGAAAAATGGAACAGAAAAAAGATAGTCCTGATGTAAGTAGACGTGACGTGCTGAAAGGCCTCGGCTTGGGTACCGCGGCCACTACCATCGGTGCATTTTCTGGAAATAATGAGGCCATTGCCAGTGTATTTACTGAAGCCACCAAAGGATTACCCCCACTGAAGATTACCAAAGTCAAGGCAATTGCTACTTGCCCTCACGGAATAGAATTGATTGTTGTGAAAGTTGAGACCAGTGAGCCAGGTCTCTATGGTCTTGGTTGTGCCACCTTCAGACAGCGCGCCCGGCCAGTAATTTCTGCCATCAATGATTACCTCAATGATTTTTGCATGGGAAAAGATGCTGATAACATTGAAGACCTGTGGCAAACTACTTACGTAAGTTCATATTGGAGAAATGGTCCTGTACTGAACAATGCATTAAGTGGACTTGATCAGGCACTCTGGGATATCAAAGGCAAGCGCGCCAACATGCCTGTCTATCAATTGTTGGGCGGCAAATGTCGCTTTGCTATTCCTTGTTACTCCCACGCGGGCGGCGACTCTGTTCAACAGGTAGCCGAGGATGTCCAAAAAAAGATAGAACAAGGATTTAAGTACGTACGGATACAACTGGGCGGATATGGAGCATCCCAGCTTTTGGGTGGCTATGGCGCTACCGGCATCACAAAACCTGATTTTAAAGCGACAGGATTCGGGAGACCGAATGATAATTACATGGATACCTTTCGCTACCTCAAAAGCATACCTGAAATGTTTGCGGAGGTAAGAAAAGTTTGTGGCGACGAAATAGAACTTCTCCACGACATCCATGAGCGTATCCAACCCAGTGATGCCATCACGTTGATAAAAAACCTGGAACAATACAGACCCTTCTTTATTGAAGACCCTTTTTCACCAGAGAATAATGGATACTTTAAACTATTGCGTCAACAAACCAGTGTACCCATTGCCATGGGCGAATTATATAACAATCCGCATGAGTGGGTAGGACCCATGTCAGAAAGATTATTCGACTTTATTCGGATCCATATCTCTCAGGTGGGAGGAATTACACCGGCCATGAAAGTGGCCCGATTGGGTGAAGCCTTTAATATCCGAACGGCCTGGCATGGTCCGGGGGATGTATCACCCGTGGGTCACGCAGCCAATGCGCACATCGATTTTGCGATCTGGAATTTTGGCATTCAGGAAAGTGTATCATTTTCTCCTGAGTTACAGGAAATTTTCCCAGGAAGTCCGACCATGAAGAATGGCTATATGTACGTGAATGAAGTACCTGGCCTCGGTGTCGATATCAATGAAAAATTGGCCGCGAAATATCCTATTCCAGAAAAGCAATTGAATGAGTGGACCCAGGTGAGAAGAAGCGACGGCACAGCCATCAGACCTTAATTTTAAACTTTACAAAACTTAACTTTGACCAAAATGAAAAAAAATGCAATTCTAATATCACTGCTTTTGTTGGGTAGTTTAATTTCGAACGGCCAGCGGGTCGGCTCCTCGCCGGAGTATATCAAAGCATTAACTTTTGAATGGAAAGGCGAACGGTCAGCTGACGGAAGGCCGAAAGTATCGGATGCCATTCTGGCAAGACTTAAAAATATTTCCATGGAAGAAGCTTGGGGGGTATTACGCAACAAAGGCTACTTTAATCAATATGAAGGGGGATGGGAAATCATCTGGCCGGACAGTGCCATGACTGGTCGCGTTGTAACGGCACAGTATATTCCCTTGCGTCCGGATCTTCAGAATTATGTCAAAGAGCAAGGTAAAGTTGAAACCCGTGCACAAAAAGGTGGTACGAATTCATGGCCCATTGACATGCTGACTACCGGTGACGTTTATGTGGCAGATGGATATGGGAAAATTGCAGATGGCACGCTAATCGGCGACAACCTGGGGAATTCAATTTATGCGAAGTCGCAAAGGGGCGTAATTTTTTATGGTTCCGTGCGGGACGTAGAAGGCCTCAGTGAAATCAAAGGCTTCAATGCGTGGACGAAAGGATCTGACCCTTCCTATATTTTTCAGATGATGCTAAGCACCATCAATGCTCCGATACGTGTCGGAAGGGCTACCGTGTTGCCAGGGGATGTGGTATTGGCTAAGAAGTATGGCGTCATTTTCATACCGGCACATCTTGTGGAAGACCTGGTGATCACATCTGAGGTGACCGCCCTCCGTGATGAATTTGGTCACCAGCGTCTGCGTGAAAAGAAGTATCTGGCCGGAGAGATTGATAGTGAATGGAGTGAGGTGATTAAGAAAGATTTTCTAAACTGGGTAAACAATTATCCCGGCAAATTGCCGATGACAAAGAAAGAACTTGATGACTACTTAAAGAGTCGCAATTATTAATGATAAATCATTTGTGATTCTTGGTGCCTTAGTGGCAATGAATAAGGAAATGAACCACAATCACTAAGGTTCACAATACATTAAAATATTAATTCAGCTCCACCACATTAAACTCAAACATCATGAAAAGTGTAATTCAACAAATTGTTAAAAAGAATAAAGAACGAGAAAACGAAGCGGCATTGGCAAGACAAGCTGAAATTGACAGCCCAACAACTAATGATAACCGTCGCAGCTTTCTGAAGAAGACCGCCCTCGGAGGTATGACCATGACCAGCCTGTTGGGTCTATCTTTTGAGGATTCGGTTGCACAGACCACTTCAAAAGTTCAAAAAGCATCCAGCCCTTCCGACCTAAAAATTACGGACTTGCGTTATTGTGTTACCACGGTGCTGGGAAAAACCGCGATGCTGAGGATCGATACCAACCAGGGTATTTATGGATTGGGTGAAGTGCGGGATGGGGCAGATCCACGATATGCTCTTATGTTGAAGAGCCGCATCCTTGGTGAAAATCCCTGCAACGTTGAAAAAATATTTAAAATCATCAAACAGTTCGGAGGCCCAGCCCGTCAGGCGGGTGGTGTTTGCGGCGTTGAAATGGCGCTGTGGGATTTGTGCGGCAAGGCTTATAACGTGCCTGCCTGGCAGTTGCTGGGTGGTAGGTACCGCGACTCAATAAGAATTTATGCTGACACACCGGAATCAAATAGTCCCGAAGAACAAATTAAACTGATAAAGTATCGTACGGAGACCCAGGGATATTCCTGGTTGAAAATGGATGTATCTATTAACGAGTTGAAAAACATCCCCGGAACACTCGTCAATCCGAACATCTTTAAAGAAGGATCCAGCCAATGGCAGGGAGGTTACATGTCCTACGCCAATACCCGACATCCCTTCACGGGAATTCAGATAACAGAAAAGGGATTGGATGAACTCGCCAAGATTGTCGAGAATGTACGCAACATGGTAGGATACGAAATTCCACTCTCCACTGACCACTATGGACATATAGATGTTAATAACTGTATCCGGTTAGGCAGAAGACTTGAGAAATACAGACTGGCATGGCTGGAAGATATGGTGCCATGGCAATATACCGAACAGCATAAAACCATTACAGATGCACTGGAAACTCCTACACTTACAGGAGAGGACATCTTCTTGCTTGAAAACTTTAAGGCGCTGATTGACAATCATGCAGTGGATATCATTCACCCTGACCTGGCTTCTTCCGGAGGACTCCTGGAGACGAAAAGAATTGGTGACTACGCAGAAGAAAAGGGTATTGCTATGGCCATGCACCAGGCTGGAACACCTATTTCATTTATGGCTAATGTGCATTGCGCAGCTGCTACACAGAATTTCCTGGCATTGGAGCATCACTCCGTAGATCTTCCCTGGTGGGAAGGTATGGTGAAAACTACGGACGGAAGGAAATTAATTGATAAAGGCTATGCGCCGGTTCCGCTTTCAGCTCCTGGACTGGGTATCGAACTGATTGATGAAGAAGTGAAGAAGCATCTTCATGCATCGGATACCACCTATTTCGTACCGACAAAGGAATGGGACGAAAAGCGGTCACATGACAGGACCTACAGTTAAGCCTTGAGGCCGGAAAAAATCTCCCCGACGGTCAATGATCGTCGGGGAGATTCAAGGTCTAACTCTTTTTTCTACCAATAGAAACACAAAGCTTTTACAATTTAATCCAGGCGCAATGCAACTGAAGTCCAAGTTTCCATTGATATTGACCGGTATTTTTCTTATTGCTTACGTCCTGCTGGTAAACCAGCATGAATATGCGGGTTGGTTGTTGCTTGGATTTTTTATTTCGCTTGCCATCACCTTTCGTGGTAATGAAATTCTCAGTGGATACTCGTATACGATTACAATTATTGCAGCGGCTAGTCTAGCGATGTATTATCCTCATTATTTTATTTCAATTGGCGATTTCAAACTATCGAGTCTTATTACCCCGCTACTGCAGATCATTATGTTTGGAATGGGCACATCGTTAAGTCTGAAAGATTTTGCCGCTGTAATAAAGATGCCTAAAGGGGTGATAGCGGGAGTGATGTGTCATTACATCATCATGCCAACAGTTGCTTTCATTATTACCAAAATATTTTCCTTCCCTGACGAAATTGCCGCTGGCATCATCCTTGTCGGTAGTTGCCCCAATGGATTAGCTTCAAATGTAATGACCTACCTCGCCAAAGCAAACCTTGCATTGTCTGTCACATTAACTGCCATTTCCACCTTCCTGGCACCCTTCATTACTCCCATGTTTATGCAACTACTGGGTGGTCAATATGTACCAGTCGATTTTTGGTCTATGCTCCTGGATATCGTGAAAATAACAATCCTCCCCATCTGCGCGGGACTTATTTTTAATTATTTCCTTTATGGTAAATTCAAAATCCTTGACAAACTCATGCCGCTGCTCTCTATGGGTGGAATTGCACTTATCATTGTCGTCATTACAGCCAATGGTCGGGACAATCTGTTGGTAGTTGGACCATTGCTTGTCCTTGCGGTGTTTATGCACAATCTCAGCGGATACTTTCTTGGTTATTGGGTCAGCAAGGGTCTTCTTAAAATGTCAGAATTTGATAGCAGGACTATAGCAATTGAAGTAGGACTGCAAAACGCGGGGCTTGCTTCTGGGTTGGCGGTGAAAATGGGAAAGATGGCAACCGTGGGTTTGGCTGCGGCAGTCTTCGGGCCCGTCATGAACATCACAGGTTCTACGTTAGCCCTGTGGTGGCGTTCACATCCACTGCCTGAAAATGAACTTGCAGGGAAAATGCAACAAACAGGTTGACATTAAAAACAGGTAACAAT
>JAYWDP010000334.1:0-4492 GCA_043779775.1 Cyclobacteriaceae bacterium | reverse complement strand
CGCTGACCCAAATCCTGCTTCCCAGCTTCAATTCCATTACCGGCAAAGGATTGCATATCAATTTGCTGAGTGACCCCAGTCTGATGATTGCCACAATGGTACTGATCTTGTTGATGACACTACTGGCGGGAAGTTATCCCGCTATTTTCCTCACCTCTTTCAATCCAGTAGAGGCCATTCGTGGAAAATCAAAATCAGGTGGTGGCGGAAAAATATTTCGCAACGGCCTTGTAGTATTTCAGTTCAGCGTTTCCATTATTTTGATCATTTGTACTTCTATTGTTTTCCGACAACTGAACTTTATCTCAGAAAAGGACCTTGGTTTTGATAAAGAAAACCTGCTCGTGCTGGAACATGTACAGTACCTGAAAGACGGAGAAAGTCTTACCAACGCCACCCTGAATGTCCCGGGTGTTTTAAATGCTTCATTGTGTAACTCCTTGCCCCCCACCGTTTGGGGTGGTGACAGCTTCAGCGCTGAGGGAATGGACAACATAAAATTTCAACTCAACTATACCAATGCCGATGAGCAATTTATTCCCACCCTGGATATAAAAATGGAATTTGGAAGAAATTTCTCCAGAGATTTTCCCGCGGATGCCGAAAGTGTGATCCTCAATGAAACGGCTGTGAGAAAAATTGGCTGGGCTTTGGATGAATCCGTGATCGGAAAGATGATAGAATATCCCGGTAGTGAAATCAGATTTGAAGTCATAGGTGTAATGGCAGACTTCAACTATTGGTCGCTCGAATCTCCTATCGAACCCATGGGAATTTTTCATTTGAAGAACAAAAACGTTTATGCTGGAGTCAAAAGGTTTTTGGCTCTGCGTATCGCCTCTCAAAATTCTGAATCGTGGAAAACTACATTGGACGGTCTGAACAACCTGTGGAAAGTTCACGCCCCTGATATCCCCTTCAAATATTCATTCGTAGACCAATCATTTCAACAAACTTTCAAAACACAGGTGCAGTTTGGCAATGTGTTGACCGTCATGGCTACGCTTGCCATTCTCATTGCCTGTCTCGGGTTACTGGGTATGATCATTTACACGCTGGAGCATCGCACCAAAGAAATTGGCATCCGAAAGGTGTCAGGCGCCTCTGCCTGGAACATTCTCACGCTCATTTCAAAAGACTACACGAGACTTATTATGATCGCCTTTGTGATTAGTGCTCCGTTTTCTTATTGGATGATGACACAATGGTTAGCGGACTTTGCTTTTAGAATTCCGATGACGGTATGGGTATTTGCGCTAGCGGGACTTGGCACGTTGCTGACGGCGGTGTTAATAACAAGTTACCATTCGGTGAAGGCTGCGTTGATGAATCCGGTGGATGTGCTGAAGGATGAGTAGGGTTGGCGGTTGGCTATTGGCGGTTGGCGGTTGGCTATTGGCTTTCGAGTCCCCAGCTCCAGCCTAAACTTCCGGCAACGATAATCAACAATAGCCAGGAAGAGATCATGGTAATTTTGTTTCCGATCAAATACGGCTTGGGTTCAAAGGAAAATTCAATGATGTGCTTGCCGGCCGGAACTTCGAGCGCCCGCAACACATAATCGGCCCTGAGGATGGGCACTTCCTTGCCGTCAATTTTCGCATGCCATCCTTTGGGATAGTGAATTTCTGAAAAGACCGCAAATCCATCACTGGAAGACTGAGATTCGTATTTAATATACGGTGGGGTGAATTCCAATAAATTAATAGCAGCCGTATTATCAATGTTGAACTTCTGGCCTTGAACCTTAAACTTTGAAACATCCACTACCGCAACCTCCAGGGTATTTATTTCAGATACTTTTATTAATTCTTCATTCGGAGTGTTGACTGCAACGATTTCTTTTACAAACCACGCCGGACCGTTGGTGAAACTATTTTTGAAATAATCATTTGCCTTCGGTCCGTTTATAAAATATTTCACATTCAGCATACTCATGATGCTATAATGAGGGAGAAATAGTTTTCCTGAAGTTCGGTATTGATTCTCCATGACATCCATTTCCTTGAACACGGAAGAGTCCATAAGCTCCTCATAACGGCGGAGTCTTGCGCCACTGTATCCACCCGTTGCTCTGAAATAATAGGAAGGCCCCCCTTCCCCTTTGTTAGAGAATACCCTGAAGGGAGAAGTGTCTTTCATAATTTGTTTCTCGGATTCCGTTAATTCAAATGGGGCATTACTCCGTTTGCGCTGGTATCGATCCTTTGTAATGAATCGTTTATCAATTAAGGGCAAATCAATTAATGTGAGTATCAACAGGGAGACAATCAAAATCCATTCCTTCACCCATTTTTTTAAATAAATAAACAAGACTCCGGCGAAGGCAGCCATCAACCAAAAGGAACGCCACGCATCTCCTTTTAGCAAGTCAATACGGTCTTTTTGAAGGGCCGACCTGAACCAGGCGGGAAATTGTGTTTCACTATCTTTCAATAAGTTTCCAATACCACCCGTCAATGCGAAGAAAAGACATAGTCCAATTGTGAAAAGGCTTGTCCAAAGCAATTTGCGTTGTGTCGATTGGTTCCATCCGGTCTGCAACAGTTTCTCAAGGCCCAATAGACCTAGCAACGGCATTGAAAATAAAATGATGATGAGGGCAAAAGTGACTGACCGGAACTTGTTGTAACCCGGCAAATAATCAAAAAGAAAATAGTTAAATGAACTAAAGGTTTCTCCATAGCACAGGAAGAGGGAGAGTACGCTGGCCGTCAGGAGCCAGACCATGAATTTCTTTTCAGCGAAGAGAATTCCCATAACAAAGAGAAAGAAGATGATGGCGCCTGCATAGTACGGTGCTGCCAGTGGTTGGTCTCCCCAGTAGGCTGAAGAGGCATTGGCCAACTGATTGGCTAACTGCTGATCACCTGAATTCACCAGCGCCTGGTAGGTTTTACTGTTTTGATCATCTGCGAGGTAATTTGAACTGCTGCCTCCCAAAAAGTTGGGAATTACCAGTGTCATTGGCTCAGCAACTCCATAGCTGAATTGAAATGCGTAAGATTTATTCAATCCTCCCGCCTTTTTCTGGGTGGCAGGGTTTACCAATTCAGAAGAGCCCCGATAAGAATAAGGTGTGAATTCAGCAATCGCCCAGAACTGTCCAAAAAATGTACAGACAGCAATCAGCGCGGCCGCAACAAGCCACCCGAGGCTTTTAAAGAATTTGGTCGTTTGATGCGCTCGTATATACCATACCAACTGGACCAGTCCATAGACCACAACAATAATTAATAAATAATAAGTGATCTGTAAATGATTCTCCCGAAGGTGAAGGGCAAGTCCGGCGGCGGTCACACCAAATCCCAACATTTTTTTCCCACTGAAGACCAGATGAATGCCCGCCATCACCAACGGCATAAAGGCAATGGCCCCGATCCTTGCGTTATGCCCTGCGGATAAGCCGATGATCATATAGGTAGAAAAGCCAAACGCCAACGCTCCCGCGATCGCGAGATAGGGACGAACACGAAAACTAAGCAAAAGAATATAATAGCAAATCAGGCAGAGGTAGATGTTACAGACCGGGTGCGTTAGAAAAAGGGAAAGTATTTTCTTCAACCCAACGACAGCCTCATCATTCCAATCCATACTTACCAGGTAAGCAGGCATGCCGCTGAAAATCCTTGTTGCCCAAAGGCCTTCCTCTCCTGTCGCGTCGCGATAATCATAAAGGTCTTTGGTTGAAGCATTATGCTGTAGAATGTCCGATTGGCTTAGGACTTTATTTTCAAAGAAAATAGGACTGAAAAAAGCAAGCGTAACCACCAGAAACACCAAAATGGCAACGCCGTGCGGTAATAATTCGCTAAACTTTATTTTTTTCATAGTTCAAAAGGAGGATGCAAAATATTAACTTTAATTGGCTAAATCTCAAACCCATGAAAACTTCTTATGCCAGCTTGTTCTGGCTTTTGCTGCTTTGCTCTTGTACCCAGCTAAATAAGCCTAAGTTCGATGCCAAAGTGGAAGAAGAGGCCATCCGCTCCGTGCTCAATGCACAGCAGATCGCCTGGAACAACGGCGACCTCGAAGTTTTTATGGAAGGCTATTGGAAATCAGATTCACTGCAGTTCATGAGTGCACGGGGCGTAAACCACGGCTGGCAGGAAACGCTGGAGGGATATAAGAAAGGATATCCTGACCGCGCGGCGATGGGAACGCTCAGTTTTGAAATTCTACAGATCACGGCCCTCTCTCAGATAAATTTTGTGGTCATGGGCCGATTCCACCTCATACGCTCCGTGGGAAACCTGGATGGTGTGTTTACATTAATTTATAAAAAAGTAAATGAGAAGTGGGTGGCGATTTATGATCATACGGCGTAAAGACGCAAAGAATAAATTAACCGCGGAGGAGCAGAGGAGCAGAGTTTATTCTTGCCACAAAGGCAGTAGAGTAGAGAAAAGGAACAAGCGGTAAAGAGCTTACGCCACATTTGCTGACCTCGTTTCCTTTTCCCCCTCATCAATCCGTACGTGCAGTTTTC
>JAYWDP010000333.1:0-12350 GCA_043779775.1 Cyclobacteriaceae bacterium | reverse complement strand
AGATTCCAGGAGAAAGTATTGAGACCCGAAGCGGTTGCGGGTTTCGGTTGCTCCCGATCCCAACTTGGGATTTCAGGATCAGACTTATATTCGGGCTGGTCTCCCTTGAAAGATGTGACCAGGTTTCCCTGAGCATCAAGAATTTCAATCTTTACCGTATCAGTTTTATCCGGTAAATAATATTGGAACACTGCGTCATAAACTCCACGGATGGCATCCCCCGGCTGAAAGAAGATTGCGCTTTGCATCATCAATTCCGGCGTGAGTTGACGCAAAGGCTGAATGTCATCTAATATCCAGAAGCCACGGCCATGTGTCCCGAGAACGACATCATTATCTTTTACTACCAGATCGCGAATGGGGGTATCGGGCAAGTTAAGCTGCAGTGGCTGCCAGCGGTCCCCTGCGTTGAATGAGATATAAGCGCCATGTTCAGTCCCCAAAAAAAGCAAACCCGGGCGCACAGGATCTTCGCGAACAGAACGGGCAAAGTGTCCATCTTTAATTCCTGTGATAATTTTAATCCAGGTTTTCCCATAGTCTTTGGTGCGAAACACATAGGGCTGACGGTCATCTACCTGATATCGGAAAGCAGCCACAGTTGCAGTGCCGGCGTTATGACGTGATTCATCAATGATGGCCACCACGGAATTCTTCGGCAAATCCTTTGGCGTGATATTCGTCCAGTTTTTTCCACCATCACGGGTGATGTGAATCTTGCCATCATCCGACCCGGCCCAGATTGTGTTAGCCTCATGGAAGGAAGGCGCAAGAGCAAACACGGTGCCATAGATCTCAGGTCCGTTCATATCGCGGGTGATGATGCCCCCCGAAACACCGAGTGTCTCCGGGTCCGCGTAGGTCAGGTCAGGACTAATTTTATCCCAGCTCTGTCCGTCATTGGTAGTTTTCCATACGTGCTGGGAGCATGTATATAAAACTTTAGAATCCAGGGGAGAGAACACAATGGGAAAAGTCCATTGCCAGCGTTCAGGCAATTCACTGGCCGGTTCACCGGAGAAAAATCTTGGGTAAACTTGAATGTCACGTATCTGACCTGTGGTCCGGTCAAGTTTTGTAAGCAAGGCACCCTGACTTCCGGAATAAAAAATATCGGGATTGTCGGGATGAGAAGTAATGTAACCGCTTTCACCTCCTCCTACATCGTATCCCCAACTCCCGAGCCGTACCTTTCCGGTGCCGGGATTGGTAGCCAGGACATTCGCGTGTCCCCAACCATCGCTTGGAATTGCTATGGTGCTGTTGTCCTGCTGGGCACCTGCCACATGGTAGGGTACATGATTGGTCGTCGTGACATGATAGAACTGTGAAGTAATATAATCCTCTGCAGTCCAGGTCTTGCCTCCATTGACCGACACACATCCGCCACCGTCATTGGATGCGATCATGCGTTGCGGATTATTGGGGTCAATCCATAAGTCATGGTTATCGCCATGGGGAACTGTAATCTCCTGATCAAATTTCACACCACCGTCCGTTGATTTCCAGAAATCAACATTCAAACAATAGACTGTTTCACGGTCAATTGGATCGGCATAAATACGAGAATAGTAGAAAGCGCGCTGGCGTAGTTTTCGTTCGTCATTGGTTTTTTTCCAGGTAGCGCCGGCATCGTCGCTTCGATAAACACCTCCGTCGTTGGCTTCAATGATGGCCCAAAGCCTTTTGGTATCTGCCGGAGACACGGTAATGCCTATTTTACCCAAAGGTCCCTCGGGCATACCCGGATTCTTTGTCAGCTCATTCCAGGTCTCTCCGCCGTTTTCCGATTTCCAAAGTTTACAATCGGGACCACCGCCCCACATTTTCCAGGTCCTGCGATAGACCTGCCAGGTGGAAGCATAAAGGATTTTAGGATTGGTCCGGTCAATAATTAAATCCGCGGCTCCAGCCTTGGGGCTCACATATAAAACTTTCTTCCACGTGTTGCCGCCATCGGTTGATTTAAAGACGCCGCGCTCTTCATTGTCGCCATACGGATGACCGAGCGCTGCCACATATACAATGTCAGGGTTGGTGGGATGGACACGGATACGCGCGATGGCCTGCGTCTCTTTTAATCCCAGCGAACGCCAGGTTTTGCCCGCATCGATGGATTTATACACACCGTCGCCTTGTGTGATGCTTCCGCGGAGCTGCGTCTCCCCTCCTCCTATATAGATAATGTCAGGGTTGGTTTCAGCTACCGCCACCGCTCCGATCGATGAACTCGATATCTGACCGTCTGTTACCGGGACCCATTCAGTTCCACCGTCGGTGGTTTTCCACAATCCACCACCGGTGGCGCCAAAATAATATTCCAGCGGGCGGCCCGGACTGCCGGAAGAACCGAGCGATCGTCCACCCCTCACAGGTCCAATGTTGCGCCATTTGAGTTTATCAAAGAATTTGGAGTCATAAGATCCTTGTGAGTTAACTGATGATTGTGCGTTGACTATATTCTGTAATGAAATAATAAGAATGAGGGTAAGGAAAATTCGTATCATAACTATTCAGTTTAAGTTGAAAAGTTATAAAATAATGGCCATTCAATGCTGAATATTAACCATCACATATACAGGCGGTTCCAGGGTCTTTCGGTTGAATAAATTTCCCTGGCAGCAGAGCTGATTTCTATTATTAATTAATGAAATACTCTTTTACAGCTAAAATTTATAAAGCATGCCAACTAGGTTGGCTCTTGGCCGTTAACCGTTGGCCACCGCGAATAGCTAAAGGCTAAAAGCCAAAGGCCAACATCCTATTCCCTAAAACGCAGTTTAAAAAACAACAAGGTCGAGGCGAGCAGCAGCGTCATTAAGTTTGCAACAATGACTGGAACATCATGCTTCACAATACCATAGATAAGCCACAGCAGGACTCCAAGGCAAAAGAAGGAAAACATTCCCAATGAAAGGTCTTTGGCTGAACCACTCTTCCACGTTTTAATTACCTGGGGCAAAAAAGCTATCGTCGTGCACGAACCTGCCGCTAAACCAAGGATTTGAACTTCATTCATAGATCCGAAAATTAAGATGCAAATATAATAGGGATAATATCCACAGAGTACCTTGATGTAAGGTTATGTGCTTGCCGTTCAGTTACATCGATTGCAGAAGAATTTATTATTTCGATTATCCTAATTTTTTTCGTAAAATTAGTCCTGTTCCTCGAATTCACTTCGTCATCTCCCTGAAAACAGTTACCAGAATCCCTCAACCTCAAAATTCATAATTATGAAAACCTCAAAATTACTACTCCTGACCGGTATCGTCTTCCTCATGAGCTTCGACGTCCTATCACCAGGTATCACGGATGCCGAACGAAAGCGGGCAGTAGACTTGCTCTCGGATTCCAGAGACAACCTCCTCAAAAAAGTAAAGGGCCTCAGCACGGAGCAACTCAACTTCAAGGCAAGTCCGGAGAGCTGGTCAATTGCTGAATGCGTTGAGCACCTTGCTTTATCTGAAAACAACATATTTGGAATGTACCAGTCAGGCATGAAAGTGGCGGCAGACCCTTCCAAGCGAAGCGAGGTAAAAATGACTGATGATGCCGTTGTCGGTTTAATTATCGATCGCACCAACAAGATAAAGACTTCTGAAATGTTTGTACCCTCCAATAAATTCGGATCATACGATGCTACCCTTAAAGAATTTACGGTCAAACGCAACAACAGCATTAATTATGTGAAAACCACAACCGATGATATGCGTAATCACTACAATGATCTTCCATTTGGAAAAATAGATACCTATCAGACCATTCTCTTCATGGCCGGTCACAGCAAACGTCACACAGCCCAGATTGATGAGGTGATGACAAATACGAATTATCCGAAGAAATAATAAAGGGAATATTTCAGATTTCAGATTAATGCTTCGTAGTAGCAATCTGAAATCTGAAACCTTGAATTAGTTTCCCTTCGCAGCCAGAAAAGCCTTTTCCTCGATCATTCCTTGGATAGGTAATTGAATCTTGAATATCCAACGCACAATGTCCAACGCCGAAGTGCGGCCCTAACTTCAATATTGGGCGTTCGCACCCAGACTTAAGAAATTCAGAACTTCTGCCCCGGCAAAAGCAAGTATTGAAAATTTTGTGGATGCTGACCAGGATTGCTAGGGACTTGGATTGGTTTGGATTACTCATGGATTACTCCAACTGCTTCAATAATCCATTTCGCCTAACGATTAGAAAATTCAACCTGGCGAGTATGTCTTCTTTTGCCAACTGAGGTTGGAAAGAATCTCTGCCAAGAAACAAGGAAGCTTTAACAATATCCTGATTTTTGCTGATGACTTCCAGTTCGCCCAATACCTTTTCTGATATTTTTGTGAGCGTCTCCGGAGGCAACGCCATCAAAAGCTTCGTGAATGAGATAAGGTATTGCTTGTAGATGTATTGATTTGAAGCGATGGCACGGTCCAGGGGATCTTCACTTGAGAAAATATATTTATACTTAAACCCGGGTACTGCATTCCGGGTTTCAGCCCCCTCGTGGGGAGCCCGAAGCAAAATATCATCGTAGTCCCATGGAATGACATCAAATAATCCCGACCCTGGCTGAATATAAAGAAACAATTCGTCCGCATAATCGCCATTCATAATCAAATAGTTGAAAGCGAGCCATTCAAAATAATGATCCAGTTGCAGCTTCTTACTCAACTGATCATACAATTCCTTCTCCTTATATTTTTCAATATCTGCATAAATGTCCAGGTATTGCTTTTTGCATTTCTTACTTTCTTCCTTAGACGAAGTTTCGATGTACTCATTATGTATGCGATTGTCAACCCCACGGCGCATCATATAAGGACTTTTGATAGACGCCGTGTAATGTTGTGGCTTTTCTACCAGCAAATAAATACCTTGAGGCTGCTCGTTGATCCACAGTGTACAAAACGTGTTGACCAATGGAAAAATACCGGCGTCTGACATGGCTAAATACGCCCAGCGATTGTGCCACAGATATTTGTCCATCACCAGATTGAGCAAGTCGAATTTTTTCATCTTAGTTTTTTCACCATCAACAGAAAGTGCAATAGCCTTCTCCAGTTCCACCGATAATGATTTATGCTCAAAGGTCAGGGAATTGTTGCCCCGACTGTGTACTTCCTTGACCACAGTCGTGTCACCGTTGATGAGGAAGACGGGGGATTTCAAGGTCATTCGTTCACCCGGGCCTTGCAAACTTGTAAACTGGCCTTTTGAAATGGTGATGCGTATTTCCGGAAAACCCGATTGTCCATAAATCACGGGGGTGTAAGCCATCAGGGCAAAAATGAGGAGCGGTCGTGCGAAAATTTTCATGGTGGTAGATTGAAATTATTGAAATTTAGGATGAATGGCAAATGTCTTTATCCTGCGGCCTAAGGGATATATTGCCACTAAGGCACAAAGAATTCACAGTTAAGGATCAACACGCCGCGCCCGAATCTTCAGCTTTGGTTGGACTTGGTGCCTTGGTGGCAAAATCTTCTTTTTTCTATGCGTCATTGCATTGCTTTCAAATGTATTGAAATGTAGATTTGAGAATCATTCATCTTAACACATACTACTTATGTCAAAAGGACAAGACAAAAAGAAAGAAGACAAAAAGAAGCCCCTGAAAACTTTAAAAGAGAAAAGGGCGGAAAAAAGAGCTAAGAAAGACGGCCGGATCTAAGCCGTTAATTCTTATCCAGACCGGAAGAACAGGTTTTCACCTGTTCTTCCGGTCAACAATTTCAATTTCCACAATGATTTCACAAGGAGCGAACCCCTTGGCTGCATTCCCTGAAGAGCCGCTGGTAGTTTCATCGGTAGCGATCGCATCACAGGATGACTCCCATGTGTATGTCCATTGCCATTGCAGGCATTCAGTTGAGGGGCTTCTGATCAGGATCTGGAAGACTACGTTCCTCAATGATATCTCTTCCGGTTTCAAATCTTCTCTCATTCACACAGAGAATATTTCCATGGCGCCCCAGTGGACGATTATACCTCCTTCACAACCTTATTCCTTTCTATTGATATTTACGCATCTTCCCCATGACTGCCGCGTCTTCGATTTTGTTGAAGAAATACCTCAGCCCGGTGGATTCTCTGTGTGCAATATCCCACGGAACGAAACGGATGTTTACCACATTAATATCCTTTAGCGGATTCTTCCCAAGTATTAATTCACTTGCAATTAAATATATTTACAGGCTGTCAGACAATGGATGGATAATCGCAAGACGATACGGAATTTACTAATAGGAAAAACTAATTACCTCGAATCCAAATTTGATTATAAAAGTGCTATGCTCAGGGACTACATGGCTATCATAGCTCTGTCGGTTGGATTTTCTTACACGATCATTGATCGTATCAATAACATATACACTAATATTCCTTATTATGTTGTGGTGCAGGAATTTATGAATGGCGAATTAAAGATCGAACTATTTTCATCAGTCTCACCTGGAAGAAATTGCTGGGGTTCGGTGAAGAAGAGTTAAAAGATATTACCATTGAGTTATACTTAACAATGATTCATCCAGAGGATTTTAAACGAGTCAATCGCTATATAGGAGATCACTTTAAAAATAAACAACCCTACGCATGTCAACGCATCCGGTGGTTGAACCTGTACCTGTGCTGATGGAGCCATGATGAAGGCCTGATCGTTCCCGATAACTCCCGATAGCATCGGGACGGGCCAATCCAATTTATTATGCTATCTTTGCGGCAGAACTCCTCCAAATTCCCGCCAAAAGTGCATTTCTGCGCTGCGTTGACCCAAGAGGCGTCTAACAAATTTTTTAAGCGAGCCTCGCTGAACGAAAACTTTAAACATGTCATTTGAAAATTTAAAACTTATTGAGCCCATATTGCGGGCCCTCAAAAATGAAGGCTATACACAGCCTACCCCTATCCAGCAACAAGCCATTCCTGTTCTGCTCGAGCGCAAAGACCTACTCGGCTGCGCTCAGACCGGCACCGGAAAAACACTGGCCTTCGCCGCCCCCATCCTGCAGCTCCTCCACCAGGATGAGCTCTATGTAAAAGGACCGGCCGGCATCAAGACCCTGATCCTTACGCCCACACGCGAACTGGCCATCCAGATCGGTGAAAGCTTTGCGGCTTACGGAAAATTCCTACGATTGAAACACACCGTCATCTTCGGCGGCGTTTCTCAAAAATCACAGACCGATGCCCTGCGCTCCGGCGTAGACATCCTGATTGCTACACCAGGCCGTTTGCTCGACCTCATGGACCAGCGATACGTTCACCTGCAGCATATCAAGATTTTTGTGCTCGACGAAGCTGATCGCATGCTCGATATGGGATTTATCCACGATGTGAAGAAAATCATCGCGAAGATTCCGCAGAAGCGGCAGACGCTTTTCTTCTCAGCCACCATGCCGTCTGAGATCTCAAAGCTCGCCAACACCATCCTAACCAACCCGGTCCGTGTGGAAGTTACACCTCCTGCCACGACTGCCAACACGATCCAACAAGTGTTGTATTATGTGGAGAAGCCGGATAAGCGTTCACTCTTGCTGCACCTGTTGAAAGATCAGGACATTGAAACGGCGTTGGTCTTCACGCGCACCAAACACGGCGCTGATAAAGTAGCCAAAGATTTGATCCGTGCCGGCGTGCAGGCAGAAGCCATCCACGGCAACAAATCACAAAACGCCCGTCAACGCGCCTTGAGTAATTTCAAAGACAAGCAGACGCGTGTGCTGGTCGCCACCGACATCGCAGCGCGTGGCATCGACATCGACGACTTGTCGCACGTGATCAATTACGAATTGCCTAACATCCCTGAGACCTACGTGCACCGCATCGGGCGCACAGGCCGTGCGGGCGCCAGCGGCATCGCGTTTTCATTCTGCGAATCAGAAGAAAAAGAATACCTGCGCGACATCCACAAGCTTATCGGGAAGACCATCCCGGTAGTACAAGACCACCCCTATCATTCCACGCGGACTGATTTTGTTCCACCTCCTAAAATGGGAGGCGGCGGTCAGCGCCAGAGTTCTGGTCGTAAATCCGGACAGCCTTCCAGGAATGGCAACTCCAGTCGAAATAGCAACTCCAGCGGAAATAGGAACTCCAGCAGCAATGGCAACTCAAAATGGCACAATGCCGGCAGAAGCTGGTCGGGCGAAAGAAGCGGAAAGAATTACTAATTGCTGCTGCGAACTACGCAGCAAACTTAAAAGTGGAGGCCACAAATATTAAGTTTGTGGCCTCTTTTTTTGTGTCCGGAATCCTGATTGACTCCCCCTGCAGGCTAAAGTGTTTGCGACAGTCGATTCATCTCAACTTCTTCTTCGGTTTCCCTTCAGCGATTTGTATGGCGTTTAATCTACTCACCACTTTCTTTCCGGTCTTGACTTCTATTTCCTTTCTGGTATTCCCTGCAATGGTTCCACCTTGTTTGGCAATCACTTTACTTTCATCCAATGACTTTGGTTTTTTCTCTTTTGAAATCTCAGAAGTGGTTGCCTCGGCCAGCATGTTTAAAACCAACTCCAAGTTGGTCATGTGGTCGCGAAGGTTTTCCTTTTTAAGTTTCTTGTGTTTTTTATACTTTTTGATAAGCAAGAAAGTAAAGTTGACTGACCAGTGCATCCATTTCACCTGGATCAATCGCCAGGGCTTTTTGTGTAAAGCGGTTTGACAATGGAATGGAGTCCACGTTTAACCAACAAGCTGACAAATAGCTCCAGACAGGCGCAAAAGTTGAATCCAATTTTACGGCTTGTTCAAAATACTTTCTGGCAATTCCACTGTTTTTAACACCGCCTCGGTCATAAATACTTCTTCCTATCTGATGATGAGGTTCGCGCGATTACTTTCAAACCCTTTATTTGTACTAAAACATTAATAATTTCTTCACTGAGACCATCGCTGAAATACTCCTGATCCGGATCATTGCTCATGTTTACAAAAGGTAAAACGGCAATGGACTTATCCAAAGTCTGGTCAATCTAGGTCATGAATTTTTACAGGCAGAATCCTGCTGGCCACATTTCCATAGCTCTGAATTATTATTGTCGTTGCGCTTTGTCCTGCATTTTATTATAGAAATAATCTATTACCAAACTAATTGTAAAAAGAAAAGCCGGACCATAGCATCCGGCTTCCCAGCTTAAAAAAACAATCGATCAGGGGCAGTAAAAAATAATTTCAAACCTGCCTAAACTATTCCCGATCAAAAAGAAGGCACTCCGGCACCGGCAAAAAATATTTACACCCAACAACCACTACGAATGGAGTAAATGACCAGTCGTGCCGGAAATGCCATGTCTTAAATTCGTTGTTCGTTCTTCGTTGTTCGTTCTTCGCGTGCATTTACGATCAACGATCAACGAAGAACCATCAACGATCTAGTCAACATTGTCATGCAAAAACTTATTATTACCCAACAAGTTGTTGTCATCATTCAGATTATACTTGGAAATGAATCGCTCGGACGAGTGAGGCACATTTTCCATTTTCACACCCCTTCTTAAATACGCTGGTAGTGTCCACTTTTCGTTGAATTCTTCCTTGCTCATCTCAGACTTTCTGGATGCTTTCAGTTTCTCCCTGCGTTCCTGGGCCTGTTGCTCCAGGCGTTGTTTTGTTTTACGTACTTCCATCATGCCCTCCTCATTAATAATCTGGTCTGTAGAAATTTCCTTGCCTACTTCAAATTCGTCGTCCTGATTGCGGAATTTGCTGAGGTCGTCCTCCTCTTCATCCTCATTTTCCTTTTCATCGTCAATCTTCCTCGCCACAACACTCTCCTGGTCAAATAAGCTCAGCGTATAGCTTCGCTCCTGAAGCGGTGTCTCCTCCTTACGGGAAGGTTTCTCTTGAGGCTTTATGAATGGTTTGACTTCAGGTTTTACCTCTTCAGGCTCTTCCTCCTTTTGAAACACCGGAACCTCCTCGGGTTTAGTATAAACAGGAATTTCTTCCTGCTTCATGGTTCTGGGCTCATCCTCCTGTAAATCAAAATATGGTTCATCCTTGACAGGGTCTGAAAAAATCATTTCATCCGAGATCTTCAATTCAATTTCCTGATTTCTTTCATTTACTGAATTGTCTGCCATTTCATTCATGATGAAATCACTCTTCTCCAGGTCGAGGATTTTCTTTTCAATCTGCTTTCGGGCTGCACTTCTTCCCTCGCCTGCAAATCCGGTAGCGATCACCGTGACCCGGATGCTGTCTCCCAAAGTTGAATCCACGCCGTGGCCAAATATCACTTCGCTATCATCGCCAGCTTGTTCCTGGATATACTCCGTGATCTGACTCAGCTCATCCATTTGCAGCTCGGCTTCCTCACCTGAAATGATTGAAAGCAAAATTTTCTTTGCTCCCATGATATCGCGGCTATCCAAAAGTGGTGAAGCAAGGGCATGCTGTGCTGCGCGAATGCCGCGATCTTCACCGCTGGTTTCTGCTGATCCCATGACGGCAGCACCGGCATTTAGCATAACGGTACGCACATCCTGAAAATCAACATTGACATAACCTGCCAGCGTTATGATTTCAGCAATGCCTTTCGCAGCAGTCGTTAATACTCCATCCGCCTCGCCAAAGGCCTGGCTGATGGAAAGATTGCCAAACATTTCCCTTAACTGATCATTGAGGATCGCGAGCACCGTATCACAATTGGCGCGCATGGCTTCAAGGCCCGCGTCTGCCTGGGCAATTTTTTTACGGCCCTCAAAACCAAATGGCATCGTGACAATGCCCACTGTGAGGATGTCCATCTCTTTTGCAATTCTGGCGATGATCGGCGCTGCACCTGTACCGGTGCCACCACCCATGCCTGCTGTTATGAATACCATCTTAGTTCCGGCGAGCATCTCCCGGATTTGCTCTTTGCTTTCCACGGCCGCCGCACGACCCACCTCAGGATTGGCCCCGCATCCGAGACCTTCCGTAAGGTTGGTACCGATTTGCAACTTGCTGGGCACTGGACTGCTGTTCAGCGCCTGCAAGTCGGTATTGCACACGATGAACTCAACATCCTTGATGCCGAGCCTATACATGTGGTTTACCGCATTGCTGCCGCCACCACCAATACCAATCACCTTAATGATCGATTTGTGATGCCTCGGCAAATCAAATTTGTATGTTGTCCCTGGTTGAAACATGACGATTATTGTTTATGGTGGTTAATATTCATTTTTTCCGTCCAAATCATCGATCAGCAAACCCTTGGTTTTATTGAGGATGCTGGTAAAGAAATCTGAAGCCGGCTTCGCTTTCTTTACTTTTACTGTGGCCTTGTTTTCCTTTGCCTCACGATAACGTTCGTCTCGTTCGTCAAGGGACCTGAACCCTGATAATACAAGGCCCACCGCCGTGGCATACATTGGACTCTTGACGGCTTCCATCTTGCTTTTACCCAGATGTTCATTTGGATATCCGATGCGCGTGTCCATGCCGGTCATATATTCTACGAGGTGCTTTAGACTGTTGAGCTGCGAACCTCCGCCAGTGATTACAATACCACCCGCCAGACGGTTTTCAAAACCACTGCTGATGATTTCTGTGTGAACCATCTCAATGATCTCTTCCATGCGTGCTTGAATGATATTCGAGAGATTTTTTACCGAGATCTCTTTTGCAGCACGGTTTCGAATGCCGGGAATAGAAACAATTTCATTGGGATTGGCTTCCTCTGCAATGGCCTTCCCAAATTTGGTCTTCAACTGTTCCGCTTGTTTTGCCATCACCATCAGGCCAGTCTGAATGTCGTTGGTAAGAATATTACCCCCAAAAGGAATGACCGAAGTATGGCGGATAATATTGTCATAGAAAATAGCGACATCCGTCGTTCCGCCACCAATATCAATCAAGCAAACGCCGGCTTCTTTCTCCTCATCACTTAACACCGCCAGGCTTGATGCAAGGGGTTCCAGTATTAAGTCTTCAATTTCCAATCCTGCCCTCCGCACACATTTATTGATGTTATTGATAGCGCTGGTCTGCGCCGTGATGATGTGGAAGTCAGCCTCCAGCTTCACCCCGCTCATGCCAACCGGATCTTTGATTCCTTCTTCATAGTCGACGGTATAGTCCTGGGGCATAACATGGATGATTTCACTGCCGGGCGGGATCACGATCCGATACATGTCCTCGGTCAGACGGCTTACATCTTCAATGCTGATCTCATTATCATTGGAAGAGCGGGTAATGCTGCCGTGGTGGACGGTGCTGCGGATATGTTGTCCTGCAATACCCACATTGACCACACCGATATCGATCCCTGACATATCGCTGGCCTCCTTCACAGCCTTCTCGATTGCATAAACGGTCTTGTCAATATTCGTGACAATACCCTTGATGACGCCCTCAGACTCTGCTTT
>JAYWDP010000332.1:0-4516 GCA_043779775.1 Cyclobacteriaceae bacterium | reverse complement strand
TTTCAGAACTTTGTCGCACCAGAATTGGAAGTTATTCGCTCACTCAGGCCGAGACATTGGAAGACATAAGGCAACGGGTCCAGGAGCTTCCACCTCTCGAATAAGTTTGCTTCTATTATTTTAAGGAAATGAAGATTTACCACTCTCTTGACGATTTCTCCAGGCTTGAATATGCCGTGGTCACCAGCGGCACCTTTGATGGCGTCCATTTAGGTCACCAAAAGATTCTGACCCGTCTGTCTGAATTTGCGGACAAAAACTCAGGTGAAACTGTCGTCCTCACGTTTTGGCCACATCCAAGGCTAGTCTTAAAACCAGATGAGCACACCCTCAAGCTTTTGAATACCTTCGAGGAGAAGGCAAATCTCCTTAAAGAGCAGGGCATACAACACCTGGTGCGGATTCCGTTCACAAAAGAGTTCTCTCAACTTTCTTCAAACGATTTTATTCGCAGGATTCTGGTCGAAAAAATCGGCACAAAGAAATTAGTGATAGGATATGATCATCGCTTTGGCAAGAATCGAGAGGGAAGCTTCCAGGAGCTCAAGCGCAATGGACCTACCTATGGATTTGAAGTGGAGGAAATCCCACGTCAGGAGATCGACCACATTGCCGTCAGTAGTTCCAAAATCAGGAAGGCACTTGAGGAAGGCGATGTCATAATCGCGCAGCACCTGTTGGGTCGCCCCTATTCTCTTTCCGGCCGGGTCATCAAAGGGGATAAGCTCGGGAGAACTTTGGGCTTCCCGACTGCTAACATTGACATAGATTCTCATTACAAGTTGGTACCTGCGGACGGGATTTACGCCATTAGGGTAACCTATGCGCATCAAAATTTTGATGGCATGCTGTATATCGGAAACAGGCCAACCATCGATGGTGACATGAGAACCATCGAGGCCAATATTTTCAACTTTGACAAAGAAATCTATGGCGAGGAGCTTACGGTGTCCTTTGAAAAATTATTGCGCACCGATTCAAAGTTTAAGGATTTAGATGCCTTGAAGATGCAGTTGTATAAAGACAGGGAAACCGCCCTGGCAGCCTTGCGTTCAAAAGTGTAATTCACATTATAATTGTATAATTTGTTAATCCAAAATGCGGTAAGCCATGATCAACAAGGTTGTAAAAGGCGCGGATGAAGCTGTGAAAGACATCCCTGACCATGCCGTTCTTATGCTCGGAGGTTTTGGTCTTTGCGGAATTCCGGAGAATTCGATTGCTGCCATTCTGCGCAAAGGGATCAAAGGATTGACTTGTATCTCTAACAACGCCGGGGTAGATGATTTTGGCATTGGACTAATGCTCAAAACTAGGCAGGTAAGAAAAATGATTTCTTCCTATGTGGGTGAAAATGCGGAGTTCGAGCGTCAGTTGCTTTCAGGTGAATTGGAAGTTGAGTTGATTCCCCAAGGAACCTTGGCCGAGCGAATACGGGCAGGGGGTGCCGGAATTCCTGCTTTCTTTACTCCGGCAGGTGTTGGCACAGAAGTGGCAGAAGGTAAAGAGACGCGAGATTTTGAGGGCAAGCGTTATCTGATGGAGAAATGGCTGCGCGCAGACTATGCACTGGTCAAGGCATGGAAGGGCGACACATCAGGTAACCTGATCTATCGTGGTACGGCAAGGAACTTCAATCCGATGATGGCCGCAGCAGGCAACATTACCATTGCAGAGGTGGAAGAGTTGGTACCCGTCGGGGAACTTGACCCCAACACAATTCATACACCGGGTATTTATGTCCACCGAATTTTTCAGGGTAAGAATTACGAGAAGAGAATTGAGCAGAGGACTACTCTTAATTTGAAAATTTGAAAATGGATCAATTTGAAAATAAGGGTGCATCATTTGGAATGATCCGGAAAATGTTACCCTTACCTACAAACCAAATCACAGTAATTATGCTAATTTTAAAGTTTTCAAATTGGAGCATTTTCGAATTTGTATGAGGGATGATCGTAAAAACTTAATTGTAGAAATGACGACAGAATATGCATTGAAAATTATTGATTATAGTGAAATACTTGAGTCTGAGAGGAAATATGTGCTTGCAAAACAGATCTTACGCTCAGGAACATCCATTGGAGCAAATGTCAGAGAAGCACAAAATGCAGAAAGTAAAGCTGACTTCATTCACAAATTCAAGATTGCAGCAAAGGAAGCGGATGAGCTGGCATATTGGCTCGATCTTTGTAAATCAGCCAGATCCTATCCTGACCCTGATCCAATTCTAGTCGCAAATCTTCAAGGTATCATAAAGATAGTTGCCAAAATCCTATCCTCTTCAAAAAGCAAATAACAATATATACTTTGGGTCAATTTAATTTTCAAATTTTCAAATAGATTAATTTTCAAATTGAATGCTTGACAAAATCGGAATAGCCAAACGCATCGCCCAAGAGATAAAAGACGGCATGTACATCAACCTGGGAATTGGTATTCCAACCTTAGTTGCCAACTACATCCCTAACAACATGCACGTAGTTTTACAATCAGAGAATGGGTTACTAGGAATAGGACCCTTCCCAACTGAAGACCAAGTGGACGCCGATTTAATTAACGCTGGCAAACAAACAATTACGATGATGCAAGGCTCTGCCTTATTCAGTTCTGCAGAGAGTTTTGGCATGATCCGCAGCGGCAAGGTAGATCTCACCATACTTGGTGCCATGGAGGTTTCTGAGAATGGCGATATCGCCAATTGGAAAGTTCCAAGCAAAATGGTGAAGGGAATGGGCGGCGCAATGGATTTGGTGGCTTCCGCCAAGCTTATTATCGTGGCTATGCAGCATTGCAGCAAAGACGGCGCCTCCAAACTCCTGCGAAACTGTTCGCTACCCATTACCGGCTTGAGGTGCGTCAAGCGCATTGTGTCTGACATGGCTGTACTCGATGTATTACCTCAGGGAGGATTCAAGTTGCTGGAACGAGCTCCAGGAGTTACTGTCGAAGATATCAAGAAGGCGACCGAGGGAAAACTGATTATTGAAGGAGATATTCCCGAGATTTCGACAAAGTCAATCTGACCGTCAGTCGTAGCTAGTCGAAGGCTTGCACAAATACACGCTTAAGAAATCCTGAAACCTTATGAATAAATCTACTATCCAGTTTTCCATACAACTTGATGCCAACAAAGTGCCAGAAAAAATAGAATGGGACGCCACGGACAAGCCCGAATCAGGATTCTCTGAAACCAGGGCAATAGGAATTGCTCTGTGGGACCACCAGCAGAAAAATACTCTGCGTATTGACCTGTGGACCAAGGATATGCCCGTGGAAGACATGAAAAGGTTTTATATTGACTGTGTGGGCGGCCTCAGCCAAAGCGTACTTAGCTCCACGGGGGATGAATACATCGCAAATGAAATGAACGCCCTTTGCGACAGGCTTGCCATACACCTGAAAGAGTCGGGTAAGTAGGCCTTTTATACTCTAAAAATAATAGTATTTAGACTCTCTTTTTAGCAAAAAAAGGGCTCAACAATCGTTTGTTTATCTCCAATTTCTTGTAGATTTATCGAAATAAACCATTTAAACCTATGAATAAATTTTACATACGGTCGCTGATACCCTTGCTCTTCGTTGTGCTGGGTTCTGCGAATCTAATGGCACAATCCGCTACCATCGCTGGTACGGTGAAGGATGCCACTGGTGAAACACTTGCGGGTGTAAACATCCTGGTGAAAGGAAGAGTGGTGGGAACGATCACCGATGTAAAGGGACAGTACAATCTAAAAGTGAACCAGGCTCCTCCATTTACGCTTGTCTTTTCATTCATAGGTTTTACGACCCAAGAAATAGAAATAAAGGATGAAAATACCGCCTCGCTGGACTTAAGTATGGAAGAACAGACGCTACTGGGACAAGAGGTCGTGGTCTCTGCTTCACGTATAGAAGAAAGTATATTAAAATCCCCTGTCACCATTGAGAAAATGGATATTCTGGGGATCAAGACAGCGGCGACTCCAGATTTCTACGACGCATTGGCAAATATGAAAGGCGTTCAGGTGACCTCGGGAAGCATGAACTTTACCGCCGTGAACACCCGAGGCTTTGCTACCATTGCCAACGAACGCTTTGTGCAGTGGGTGGATGGCATGGATACGCAAGCACCTCTCCTTAATTTCCCGACGGGCAACATTATTGGCATTGGTGAACTTGATGCGGAGAGCATTGAATTAGTGCCCGGCGCTGCTTCCGCCTTGTACGGTCCAAATGCGTTCAATGGGATTATGCTCATGAAAAGCAAGAGTCCTTTTGATTACCAGGGACTCAGCGGCCAAATTAAGGTGGGACAGGTAAGTTCAAAGGCGGCAGGTACAGCCCCTCTTACTCAGTATGCCATCCGCTATGCAAAATCATTCAACAATAAATTTGCCTTTAAAGTGAATTTCTCTTACCTGAAATCTACCGATTGGCTTGGGAGTGACCTCAAGACTGACAGAAACAGGTCCACGTCTACTGTTGACCTAAGCGGAAAACAAAACTTTGATGGCCTTAACACATATGGTGATGA
>JAYWDP010000331.1:0-4536 GCA_043779775.1 Cyclobacteriaceae bacterium | reverse complement strand
TCGAACCAATACAAATTTCTTCTTTGCCATCCTTTGTTCTCCAGATAGGTAATGGCGTACCCCAATATCTCGAACGGGATAAATTCCAGTCCACAAGATTTTCAAGCCAGTTGCCAAAACGTCCAGTTCCAGTAGATTCAGGTTTCCAGTTGATGGTCTTGTTGAGTTCCGCCATCCGGTCTTTCAGGGCGGTAGTTTTAATGAACCATGCATCCAATGGATAATACAGAACGGGTTTGTCTGTGCGCCAGGAATGGGGGTAGGTATGTTCGTATTTTTCTACTTTGAAGGCCTTGTTCTCTTCCTTTAAAATGATGGAGATAATGACATCCGTATTTTTATAATCCGGATGCGATTCATCTTCGTCGGTATAGTTCTTTACATAAAAATCATTTTCTCCCAGCAGTTTGTGGGTTTTGATTCCGTATTTCGCTACTCTTTCTTTCAGTTTAGCGCCAATTTCCTTAACAAATTTTCCTTTTTTATCTACTGTCGGGACTTCATTACCGGCTTCATCTTTAAGGGTTAACGGAGGAATGCCATTTTGTTTGGCAACACGAAAGTCGTCAGCTCCAAAAGTTGGGGATATATGAACAACTCCGGTTCCATCCTCAATCGTAACAAAATCCCCAGCTACAACTTTAAATGCCTTGTCATCAGCATAGAGTGGTTGGAGGTAGGACATTAATTGTTCGTAATGAATTCCAACCAAAGCCTCACCCTTAAATTCATTTACTATTTCCCAAACTCCAATTTTACCTTTGACTAATAATTCATCTTTGAGTAGGGTATTCAAATTTTCAGATGCATCACTCCTTATCTCCACTTTTGAGCCAATTCTTAAATCTTGTGTTTTTAATTCACCAACACCAATAAAATATTTTAGAAATAGGTCTTTCGCGAGAATAACACTGATATTGTCAAAGGTGTAAATGTTAAATGAATTGACCTGAACATAATTTATTTTCTCCCCAATTGCCAAAGCCGTGTTTGACGGAAGTGTCCAAGGTGTAGTGGTCCATGCCAACAAAAAAACATTGCCTGAAATTTCATTGTTGCTCGCCATAGCAGCGAATTCCTTAAAACCTGCGAATAAGAAATCAGATTTACTTTCCTTTTTTACTTTAAACTGGGCCACCACCGAAGTATCCTTCACATCCTTGTAGCAGCCCGGTTGATTCAATTCATGAGAACTTAATCCCGTACCATCCGAAGGTGAGTAGGGCTGAATGGTGTAACCCTTGTACAGCAGTCCTTTCTCATAAAACTTCTTCAGGATCCACCACAGTGTCTCGATGTACTCGTTGTTGTATGTGATATAAGGATGCTCAAGGTCCACCCAATAGCCCATCTTCACCGTGAGATCGTCCCACTGGTCCTTGTACTTCATCACCGTCTCGCGGCACTTTTGATTGTAGTCTTCGATGCTAATCTTTTTTCCAATATCATCTTTGGTGATGCCCAGTTCTTTTTCAACCTGCAATTCGACGGGCAATCCATGCGTATCCCATCCGCCTTTGCGTTTAACCTGATATCCTTGCAGGGTTTTGAACCGACAGAAAATATCCTTTACGGTGCGTGCCATCACATGGTGAATGCCAGGTGTACCGTTGGCAGAAGGGGGACCCTCATAAAAAGTAAAAGTTTCCTTCCCTTCCCGGTTACTGACGGATTTTTCAAAGATTTTCTCCTGCTTCCAGAACGCCAGAATTTCTTCAGCGACTTTCGCAAAATTCAGTTCCTTATATTCTTTGTACTTCATTGGAAATCTTTCGAGTGGTTGGTTGAAAGTGGATTGGAAATCCTCCTGGAGCTATTCCGCGGCGCCTTTCCGGTCATGAATTTTAATTTTGCTTAAATCAATTTCCTCGTCTTCATTTTCACCATAAAAAGTAAGGTCATAGTCATCAATCAGTAATTTCTCTGCGTACTGCTTCTTCGGTTTGTCGAAAGTGAGGATAAGTGCCGGCAATAGAATCAGGTTGGTAAACATGGAGATCACCAGTGTGGTGGACGTGAGTATCCCCAGGGCGATCGTACCGCCAAAGTCAGAGAAAGCGAAAATGATAAAGCCGGAAAACAAAACGATCGATGTATAAATAATACTCTTGCCTGTTTCCAGGATGCTTTCGCTCACGGACCGCGGTACAAAAAATCCTGTCGCCAGTAGCTCCTGCCTGTATTTGGCAAGATATCGTATTGAGTTATCAACTGAAATTCCAAACGTAATGCTGAAGATCAGTGCCGTGCTGGCTTTTAAGGGAATATGAAAGTATCCCATCAGGCCGGCGGTGATCATCAGGGCAATCAGGTTAGGAATCAGGGAAATAATAATCATACGCAGATTGGCAAACAAAGCCGCCATGCTGATGCTGATAAGGGCAAATGCCAGGATCAGACTTTCCCAAAGATTATTTACCAGAAAATTATTGCCTTTGACAAACAGTACGGATGTGCCGGTGACCGTCACTTTTAAGTCTGTATCCTCAAACAGGGAGGTAATCTTCGGATTGATAACTTGTGAGATCAGTGAATCCATTTTTTTGGATCCGATGTCCGCAATCTGGCAGCTGATGCGCATCTTTTGAAAAGTGGAATCTGCAAAAGATTTGAACAACCCGCTATTGTCAGTCTGCCCTTTCATATAGCGGAGGATGAACCCCCGTTCCTGGTTGGTGGGCAACTCGTAATACTTTGGATTGTTGTTATAAAAAGCCTGTTTGGCAGCTTTTACAAAACTCACCAGAGACAACGGCCGGGAAACCACATCGATCGAATCCAGAAAGTATTCAAATTCTTCAATTTTCTTCAGGTTATTGACTTGAAGAAGTCCCCGGCGCTTCCCGGTATCCACCAAAAACTCCAGTGGCATGATCCCGCTGAAATTAGTCTCAAAAAATTTAAGGTCTTGTTTGATCCGGCTGTCTTCCGGGAGGTCATCGACCATGAATGAAATCGACTCAAGCTTCATCATCCCGAGCACAGCAAAAAGCACCAACGCCGATGTGACGACGTAAATGACAGGACGAAACCGGTGGACCATGAAATCAATTCCCTGAACAAACCATTTCAAAAATTTGAAATCCAAATGACGCAAGTGTTTGGCAGAGGGATCCGGCAGCCAGGTCAGTATGCCGGGTATCATCACCAGGCTGACGAAGAACAACGCGATGATGTTGATGCCCGCTACGACGCCAAATTCCCGAAGGATTACAATATCGGTGGAAAGCAAAGTGAGAAACCCGATGGCTACGGTGAGGTTGGTCAAAAAAGTTGCCAACCCCATGCGTTGTACCACGGTGCGGATAGCTTCCAGCTTGTTGCCATGTTTCACAAACTCAACATGATATTTATTTAATAAATAAATTGCATTGGTGATGCCGATGATGACAATAACCGGAGAGATCAGTCCGCTTAGCAGGGTTATTTTATAACCTAATAAATAGACGGTTCCGAGGGTCCATACTACCATCACGGCAATCATCACCATTGAAAACAGCACCGCCAGTATGGACCGAAAGAACAACAGCATGATCAAGCCCGTGACAAGGGCCGATAAATAAGTAAAAAGTTCCAGTTCCCATCTGACTTGCTGCGCCACGACAGACCGGATAAACGGAAGACCAGCATAGTGCAACTCAATACCAGTTGCTTTTGAAAATTGATCGCCCTTTGCATGAAGAGAATTAATCAACTCCACCCTTCTGGCCGAATTGGCAATTTCCTTTTGCACGGATACCAGCATCATGGTGGCACCATTGCCGGTGTTCACCAAAAGGCTCATATAAATTTTCTGTTTGCGCGCTTCTCCCATTAAACTATCCAGCAATTGCTGTGAGTTAATTTTGCCCGGGAAAAGGCCCTTCAAATAAAACTTTGTGTGGGCTGTGTCTTTTAGAATGATTTTTAAAAGCGGAAGAGAAAGCACCTCATTTACACCTTCTATTTTACGAATGTCCTGACTGAGTTGCTCATACTTTTCAAAATTTGCAGGTGTATAGATGGCGCTGTCTTTAAGACCAATGGCCACCATATTGGCTTCCTCGCCAAACTGCTCCTTGAATTTATTCAGGAATATCAAGTCAGGATCATTGAGGGGAACACTACGGTTAAATTCGTAGCTCATCTCAACTTTGGTGGCATTATAAGCCATGAAAGCAGTGATGACGGCGATCACACCCATCAGAAGAAGGCGAAAACGAATGATATTATCGGCGATACGGGACCACATGGCGGTTTTGAACCGGCAAAACTAAGGAATTTTAACGTTTAAGAAGGGTTCTCAGGGTCTTAAATTGCCGTTTAAAACCAGAATTATCATAACAGAAAAGTGTCAACTCAAAGAAATGCCTTTGATCTTCCGGTACAATGAAAGCGCATGCCGGTCGGTGAGCCCGGAAATAAAATCGATAATGTACCTGAGCATAAGATACTCACTTTGGCTTTCTTTAATGGCCTTGCTGATTTCCGATGGGAAAAGGAGCGCCAGGTTATTGTATTTTCGGGAGTGTTCTTTCGACCGCAAGACCTTTCCGC
>JAYWDP010000330.1:0-4545 GCA_043779775.1 Cyclobacteriaceae bacterium | reverse complement strand
TTATCATGCTTAATAAAATTAACTGGGATCTTATTCCTGCAGAGGAAGTAAATCCTTCCATGAAACGCAAAATTGTAACGGGTGAGAAACTGATGATTGCCCGCATGAATTTTAAAGACGGTTTCAAGGTGCCGCTGCACCACCATATTCACGAACAGGTTAGTCAGGTACTATCGGGCAAAATCCGGTTTTGGTTTGGAGCAAACAAGGAGCAGTCCATGGACCTGGGCCCTGGGGACGTGGTGGTTATTCCTTCCGACCTGCCCCATGAAGCACTCATGATCGGCGAGGTAGAGGCCATTGACACGTGGGCGCCCCCTCGCCAGGATTGGCTCGATGGTTCGGATCACTACCTGAGGAAATGATTAATGGATCTGGGATTAAAAAACAAAGTGGCTTTTGTCTCAGCGTCAAGCAAGGGGCTGGGCAAAAGTGTTGCCATGGAACTCGCAAAAGAAGGTGCCAGTATTATCATCTGTGGAAGAAATAAAGATTCATTAAAAACTGCGGAAATAGAAATCAAGACGACGGGCGTTTCCATACTTTCCTTGACAGGTGACTTATCAAATCCAGAGGACCGACAATATTTTATAGATACCGCTTTGAAAGAGTTTGGGACCGTAGATATTCTTGTTACTAATACAGGGGGCCCGCCTCCTGGAAAATTTGAATCTTTCGTATCCAAAGATTGGGATAAAGCCGTTCAGCAATTGTTGATGCCGGTGGTAGCGCTTGTTACAGGATTTCTGCCGGGGATGAAAGAGAAAAAATGGGGACGGATAATTTCCGTCACCTCGCAAGCAGTAAAGCAGCCCGTTAACAACCTGATCCTTTCCAATGCAGTACGCTCATCGATTGTTGGCTTGATGAAAACCCTTTCCAGTGAGTTAGGTTCATACAACATCACCGTCAACAATGTGATGCCGGGGTATACGCAGACCGCGCGACTGACGAAGCTGATAGAAGGCAATCCCGCTTTCAGTTCAGTCACTTCTGAAATACCCTTGGGCCGGTTTGGCAAACCGGAAGAATTTGCAGCCGCAGTTACCTTTCTGGCCAGTGAACGTGCCAGTTACATAACCGGAGTATCCCTGGCGGTGGATGGGGGATGGATTAAGGGGGTTTGAGGTTGTGATTTCTTTGTATCCTCTCTTCAGTGGCTAGAGGGATTCAAAAAAACATTCACCACAGAGAACACGGAGATCACTATCCGTTGTTGGTGTTCCCCGTCTCGGGGTCACCAACAACAATTTGGGAACTCACGGATTGTTGTTGGTGACCTGATGCTTTGTTAAAATTTGGAATAATATTGAGTGTAGAGTTGATTACAAGGGTTTGATTAAGAAAGTCTAAGGAGAAGACTGCATTTCAAAAATTTCTATTAATCCCTTTTTAACTTTTTCAATATCTCCGGAAGATATTCTTCCCCAACTTTCTCTTTGTATTCTGCTTTCATCGACAGCCCTCATTTGGTCAAGACATATTTCACAAAACTTGTTTTCGAACCGGATCTCAATGCGGGATGGGTAGCCTCGTAAGGTAGTTGTAAGCGGAGCAATGATGGCGGTCCCCAACACGGCATTCATTTCTGTGGGAGAAAGGATCAGGCATCTTCTTTCTTTTTTCATCTCTGAACCGACCGTGGGGTCCAGGTTTACAAAATGAACATTAAACGGTTTTACCATGTCCAGTCTTTTTCGTCAAACTTGTTGGGAACCAGGGCGACTTTCTCCTTTTTATTGAGTTGTTTGAAATCGGCCCATTTCTTTTTCGACGTATTTTTCGCAGGAGCAATGGTGATGATGTTATCCTTGATATTGATTTCGACCTGGTCTTCGATTCCGCATTGCTCAAGGTATTTTTTTGGAAGTATCACCCCTTTTGAATTGCCCACTGCTCTGATTTTAGTTTTCATTTTTCAAATGTTATAACATAAAGTTATAACATTCCGTCTCTCCAAACAATGCCCATCCTGAAAAATTAATGAGAATAAAGGCAGTATCTGAAAAATAGGGATTCGGAAAACCGGATCTTTAAGTGTGAGGTTGAAAGGCGATGAAAAATCTCTAAATTCAAAGTCGGTAAAAAGCAAATAACCAACCGGCGCTGACTCCGGTTTATCCGTTGTATAAAATGATGAATTCCAGTGATACGATAGTGAATTGCGCTGCTTACAAGGAAGGTTGCAAGGTCTCTGATATTGAATTGAAAGACATCAGTAAGGTCCTTGAGCAACCGGGTCAATTCATATGGCTGGGGCTTCATGAGCCTGACAATGCGCTGATGCTGAAAGTTCAGAAGGAGTTTGGACTGCACGACCTCGCCATTGAAGATGCTCACCGGGCTCACCAAAGGCCGAAAGTGGAAGGGTATGGCAATACACTATTCATCGTACTACGCACAGCACAGATAAGAGAACACAGGATTGAAATGGGCGAAACACATTTTTTTCTTGGTGAGAATTTTCTCATTACCATTCGTCATGGGTCTTCCAAGCCCTATACTGAAATCCGGACACGTTGCGAGAGTATGCCCCAACTGTTAAAGAAAGGACCTGGGTTCGCCCTGTATGCGGTGATGGATTCAATTGTGGATCAGTATTTTCCCATTATCGATGCGCTTGAAATTGAACTGAGTTCCCTGGAGGAAAAGATATTTCATGAAAAATTCAGACGCGAAACTACCACCAAGGTGTACCGGCTCAAACGGCAACTGATGGAGGTAAAACGCGGAGTCTCACCATTGATTGACGTAAGCAATCGTCTGATGCGGTTCGACCTTAAATTAATTGATGAAGAAACCCGGCCCTACTTCAGGGATGTGTATGATCACGCGATTCGAATCAATGAGATGGTTGACAACCAGCGGGAACTTCTTTCGTCGGCCATGGAAACCAATTTCTCTTTGCTCTCGATCTCACAGAGTGAAGTGTCAAAACGTTTTGCGGGATGGGCGGCCATTATTGGAATCCCCACCATGGTGGCGGGAATTTATGGGATGAATTTTAAGTTCATGCCGGAACTGGACTGGCCCTATTCATATCCCATTGTAATGACCTTGACCTTTGCCACCTGTGCATTTCTTTACTACCGGTTTAAAAGTTCGGGTTGGTTGTAGAATAGATTTCAGGTTTAAGATCTAAAATTTCCAAATAGCACTTGTTACTTAGAAGCTAAGGCGGCGCAGCCCAATCAATCGCCACTAAACGGACCTAAAGAAACCAGCCAGCCGAAAAATCCTACGGTTACGACCAGAGGAATTCCCATTGTCACGACCATCGATTTTCGCTTCTTGATATCCTTCAATTTTCCGTAAATCATGCTGCCTTCAATTCTATTTATTCTTATAAATGCTGTCGTCCAGCTCCTCCTCCCAGCCTTTGTCCAGCCTTGGTTCTCGAACGAATACTGGACAGATACTGGACACATATAGGATACATATCACTATAAGGTCACTATAAGATCAGTATAAGGTGATAATCGAGGATAAGGAGTGGAGGACTCGAACCCAGGCCGCTATTCTGAATTCAAACTTAGTACACAGAATTCCTGACAAAAAATATTCTCGTTCTCTTTCAAAAGGTTTAAAATGGAAACAAGAGAGGCAAAATCAAAAAGCTTTCTGATTCACCCGATCTGTTAGCCTCGTTAAGAATCCCCTTCTGAAGGAAAGTTCATTCGCGGCAATATCCCAAAATCAATCAATCAATCACCAAATGAATTCAGGTCAGTGATCACGATTGGAGGGCAGCTAACTTCTTCTGGAATTTTTCCTGATATACTCTATCTGCTGATCAGGAGACATATCCTTGCTTTCCTGATAAATTCTTTCCCGTTATTGCCGTACAAATTTCACGGCATCAAATTTCTTCTCAGTTTTCACATTAGTTTTCATAATCCATCAACTCCTTTGGTGATCTTATTTCCAAGTTATGCAGCCCAGCCTTCAAATTTACGGAATTGTACCCAACTCATCCTCCAACAAGTCAGAAGTTATCAACAGGGTTTCCTTTCTGAAGACACGATCAAAGAAAAGCTTCGTAAAGAATTCAAATTCCTTGTCATAGACTGCGCCAACGACTGAGGTATCAATATAAATTCTCTGAATTAAGGACATGTTCGTCCATCGCTTAATTTCAATCAATGGATATCTTATAATTCGGCATTTAAGGCTTAAGTGTCCTGGAAGCCTTGCTCCAATCAAGCATTTGCACAAAATTTTGCCTCGACTTCTTAATGCGCTCCAACACAATTTTTCGATGCTCCTCTGGAACTTCCATTCTCTTGTCCCAAATCACATCATTCAATTTCAATTCCTGTGGTTTTAGCAAATCTAAAGTTAAACAAAAAAAGCATCCTTTAAGTTTCTATACTACTTCATTGTAGACGGAATTCCTGACGAAAAATCTTCTCGTTCTCTTTCAACAGGATTGAATGGAAGCAAAAAAGTGCAATCAAAAGTTTTCTGAATTGACCGATCTGTTAGCCTCGGCCGGAATCCCCTCCTGAACAAGAAGTTCAATCGAGTCAATATCCCAAAATCACC
>JAYWDP010000329.1:0-4561 GCA_043779775.1 Cyclobacteriaceae bacterium | reverse complement strand
CCCACCGATTTTACGCATCACCTCAAGGGTTACGGGAGTATCATTGATAAAAGCCCTGCTTTTTCCACCGGGGCTGATCTCCCGGCGGATAACCGTTTGATCGGAATAGTCCAAATCCTGCTCTTCAAAGAGGCTTTTTAGTCCGTAGGATTTGATCTCAAAGGTTCCCTCCGCGACGCATTTCTCCGTTTCGTCCCATAGGACTTTGGTGTCTGCACGGTTTCCCAATAAAAGGCCGATAGCACCCAACATGATGGATTTTCCTGCTCCCGTCTCACCGGTAATGACCGTCAATTGGGTGGAAGGACGCAGCGCCAGGTGGCGAATCAGGGCATAATTTTTTATTGTCAGTTGCGTGAGCATAGCTGACCAAAATTAGCAATCGATTTTAATTTGACGAGATAATCTTTTGATAGATGTTCCGCTTGGGATCTACCGTCGTAAGGATATCGAAGACCTCCCGCCTCACATTCAGGTTGCCTTCGGTGAAAATATTTACTATTTCGTTGGCTTTTGAGTCGAAGAATGATATGATAAAGATGGAATTTGGATAAATCTGCCATATCGTTCTTATATTTTTCAATACCGTGAGGATGGTCTGCCGGCTGTCATCCGGTGTCTTGTCGAAAGTGTCGAGGGCGATACGGTGGTATTTGTAAGTATTCTTGCGAAGTTCCACCATCTGGGGGTTGTTGATGTTTTCGATCAGGTTGTAGCGGTTGCGGTTACTGCCAATGGGTTGCCATCCGGGGCGGTTAGAGGATTGCGCATTGTTGACAACCATCAGTGCTTTTTGAAAATACGGATCGCCACCTTTTTCACTGAAAGAATCGTAGTCCATTCCGATGATCATGTAAGCATAATAGGCCAGCATGGAAGTAAGGTTGCTGATGTAGGCATTATCGTTGTATTCAAGGGGAAGGGATTCGATGTATTCAAATTCCCATTCGCGATCGGCGAAATTAAACAAGACCGTTTCGTAGTTCGAATTGAACACCGGTCGCGCTACGGTGATCTGGGCACTGGCAGTAAAGGTTCCGATGGATGGCATCCGACTTATATTGAGGAATATTCCGCAGTTGATTCTCTCGTAATTTTTATATGAATCATTCGACCATTTTCTTGTATTCAAAAAGCTGGCAATGCTCCGTTCCATATCCTTGAAAACACCCCGATCAGAAGTTTGAATCTGATCGGCATTGACAGTTACCTTGCAGTTTAGCTCCTGTCCGGTGGTCTCCAGGGTTAGAAGAGTGAGGAATAGTGCTGCTATTTTATTCATGCTGCAGTTCAATGATGGCGGTGATAATGTCGTGTGCGACTTCCGTTTTGGACTTTAAAGGATAAGCCTTAGACCCGTTTTTCCTACTGAAAATTTCAACCTGATTGGTATCATGGCCAAAGCCGGCACCGGGGTTGTTCAAAGAATTTAGAACTATCAGGTCAAAATTTTTGGCTTTGAGCTTTTTTTCAGCATTACTCTTTTCGTTCTCCGTCTCCAGGGCAAAGCCAACGATGATCTGGCCATTTTTTTTCATTTTACCAAGTTCTGCAGCGATGTCTGTCGTTTTCGTCAATTCAATGGAAAGGTTCTCCTCGGTCTTTTTTATTTTCTGGTCTTCCTTTTTTACCGGTCGGTAGTCTGCTACCGCTGCTGAAAGTACGGTAATGTCAGCCATCGGAAATATCTGGAGACATTGATTAAACATTTCTTCCGCAGAGGTCACCGTATGAACGGTAACTCCATTCGTACTCGTTTGCTCATGGGAAGGACCAACGACGAGGTCTACGATGGCCCCTTCTTGTGCTAAAGTATTGGCGATGGCAAAGCCCATTTTTCCACTGGAATGATTTCCAATAAAACGAACGGGATCGATGGCTTCGTATGTGGGCCCCGCGGTTACGAGGGCCCGTTTACCCTTCAGTTTTTTTTTAAGAGAGAAGAAACCCTCCAGTTGGGCGATAATCTCTTCGGGTTCCGCCATTCGGCCGCTGCCCGTTAAGCCGGAAGCAAGTTCTCCGAATTTGGCATCGATTAAATAGTGGCCCCATTGCTTTAATGTAACAATATTTTGTTGGGTTGAAGCATGTTTTAGCATGTCCATATCCATGGCCGGTGCGAAAAATACCGGGCACCTGGCCGAGAGATACGTGGCCAGCAAAAGATTATCGCAGGTGCCATGCGCCATTTTTGAAAGGGTGTTGGCAGAGGCTGGTGCGATCAGCAAGGCATCCGCCCACAGGCCCAGGTCAACGTGGTTGTTCCATTCACCCGTATCACTTTTTTGGAACTTTGTGAAAACGGGGTTTTTAGAAAGGGTAGAAAGAGTCAGCGGCGTGATAAAATCCAATGCTGAAGGAGTCATGATTACTTTGACTTCTACGCCCTGCTTGATGAACAGTCGTATAAGGTGGGCAGCTTTGTATGCTGCAATGCTGCCCGAAACTCCCAGCAAGATCTTCTTGCCCTGCAGCATATCAGAGTTCCGGCTTTACTTCAGCGGTACGTCTGCGGTACATGATTTTGTTTTCCATAAATTCTTCCAGGGCCGAAGTAGTCGGCTTAGGCAAGCGCTCATAGAACTTGGATATCTCAATCTGTTCGCGGTTTTCAAAGACTTCTTCAAGATTGTCTACCGTGGTGGCAAATTCTGCAAGCTTATTGTTGAGTTCTTCTTTGATATTGATTGCGATCTGCCGAGAGCGTTTCGAGATCACTACGACAGACTCGTATATATTTCCGGTTTGGGCTGCGATCTTATCTACATCCCGGGTAATAATGGAAGGTTGGATGGCCATATTATGAAGTTTTATTGGGTTTTAATTTATTAATTTGATTCAAGCTATAGGAGTACATTTTTTCAGCATTTTTCAGGTAGGTGCTATTGGGGAAGTTATCAACCAGTTCCTGATAATAGTTCACCACGAAGGTATACCGTTCCAGTTGAAACTTCTGAAAGCTCTGCAATGCCAGCTGATATTCCGCGACGACCTTCAAATAGGCTGTTTCCTCCAGGTATTTTGAGTCTGGAAAGCTCTTCTTGAAATTATCAAAAGCAATAACCGCCGCTTTATAACTTTTCATCTTCAGGTACTGCTTCGCATTGTCAAATCCTTTTTTCTCCAGCTTCAACTGACTGACCGTGATCACCTCCACGGCTTTTTCTCTGAACTTGCTGTCGGAATATTGATTTAAGAAATTCTGCATAGCATCCATTGCCTCGATAGAATTTTTCTGATCGAGATTGGAAGCCGGGGAAGCTACATAGAGGGAATAGGCATACATGAAATACGCCTCCTGGGCCAGTGAGCTCCTCCCATAGGTTTCAAAAAAGGTTTTGAATTGATTGGATGCCAATAGATAGGTCTTTTGATAGTATTGGCAATAAGCCAGGTAAAACTCCACTTTCTCCCCTTCGGGAAGGCCCCTCACTACGGGCAAAATTTCTTCAAAAAGGATCGACGTATGATAATAGTCTTTCTTGCTATAATAGTTGAGTCCGGCGTCGTACTTAATCCTCCAGTCCTCACTTTTTTGGATTTTGCGGAATTTGCTGCAAGAGATCACCATTAGCACGCAAATCACCACCCCCAGTCTTGTCAGTTGTCTCTTAACCATAAAATGAAGGGCGCAAATATACGATTCAGCCTCCACAAATCTGAAACTGAATAAAAACGATCCTGGTGAAGGATTATTTCCTTACCACCATTTTGCGGGTAAGTACCCCAACATTGTTAAGGTATACCGTATAAAAATACACGCCGGATGTAAATTCATCTGCTTGTATCTTCACCCTGCTTTCAAAGACCGGAAGCTCATAATTTCCTACGGGGCTTCCTAAAATATTGTGAATCACCACCTTGGCTTTCAGAGATTCGTTATAAATGCGATAGTCAATAAACGCTATATCTGTCACTGGGTTTGGATAAACATCGTGAATTGTAATATCCTTTGATTGGAATACGAGCGATTTTAGAGGCTTTTCTTCAATGGAAAGTGAAAAAGAATGATCGGCACCCATAGTGGGGTTACCACGCGGATAAACTTCGAATCGGAAGGAATTGGTTGTGGTTAATAGTCCTGTTTCAATGACAAAATAGAGATTTGTGAGTGTTTCGCCAGCTTCAACACGTTTTGAAAACTGGTCTAGAACCGGGTCAAAACATTCATCGCCGAGGCAGAAATACCCTTTTTGATTCGTTCCCAGGTCGGCATGGGCTTTCCGTACGGTGAAAAACTGAGGTTTATCGGATGTGTTTTTGATGCGTATGGGCACACGAATCGTCTGGCCCAGGCCCGCCTGAATATTTTCCTGGCGGTCCATCCATTCAAATCCCTGAACCTGTGCCCACCCGACAAGGCAGGAAATAATGAATACTAAGGTCAGAACAGAACGCTTCATAAAGGACACACGGAGTCAAAGGAAAGATAGGGCAAAGGACTCTGAACTCAAAGTAAATTCGGGTGCATTTCAAATTGTCGCGGTCAAGCTGCTGCTTTAAACTCAGTTTTCACAAGTTTAACGACCTTATCCCATTGGCCATTCATATGAGTCACTCT
>JAYWDP010000328.1:0-4575 GCA_043779775.1 Cyclobacteriaceae bacterium | reverse complement strand
TCTGATAGGTCTGAAGGCGATTCTGCTGATGCTCACTTTTTATTTCCAGCCAGGCCGCATCCGCAAAAACAGAACTCACCGAGCTTTCCAATAAAATTTTATAGACACTTTCTTCACTTTGCTCCGTCTGAACGGACTGACTGATGCGTTGAAAATTTACGACCTCTTCCAGTTTTTGTTCAAATACCGAGGAGGTTGGCAGGTTGAAAAGAATTACCAGAAATGAAAAAATGCTATAGAGCATCACAAAGGAGAACAGATAAATATTAAATACATGACTTCTGAAATCCAGGAAGGCGTTGGTCTGCAAATTGATTTCATCAGAAAACCGGTTGACCGTATAAAAGAAGTAACCCAAATAGAAAAATGACAAGAGCAACAGCAACAGGCTTGTCCACTTCTGCCTGAAGTTCAGATACGCGACCCATTTCATATTAGCAGAGAGCACGAGGGCGAGAAGACCCGTAAGGATGCTGATCGCTGTAAATATCGCTTCATGAATAGCGATCTGAAGATTATCAGATATCAAGACAATCAAAAGGGCGATCTCAAAGATCAACCAGCCTCGTAAAAGCCATTTAGATTTTTGGTATAGGATAAGCCGTTTCCAGCATGTGTAGGCCGCAACAAGAAAACTCAGTAACAAGGCGAGACTTACCAAATATTCAAAATCAATAAAATAGACGTTCAATGTAAGTTTGGTAGGCCCTAGGAGGAAATCAAGAAGACGGAGAGAAAGAGAAATTACAGTGGCAACCAGTCCGGTCGCAAAAACCCGCCAGAGGAGGTCAGTGAAATTCAGAGATTCGTCTCGCTCGATTTTGAATTTATAGTAATAAAAAATACTAATGACATAAAGGTCCAACATGACCTTTGGCAACCAAAGTGGAATATCCGGTGTGAGGCCGTTCTTATCACTGAAGACAATGGTGACATCAGAAAATACCATCACCAGCCATGAGATGGTTGCTCCAAGGAATGTAAGCCGGATAAGTGCTTTAGCCTTCACAGTTAAAATCGTCTCAGGGGACTTTCGTAAATGGTTACTTACGTAAAGCGTGCCGAAGGGATGCGCTAAGATCGTAAACTGGAATGAATCAAAAATTACTTTCTGCTGTAATTCGGCGCTTCCCGGGTGATGGTGATATCATGTGGATGGCTTTCGGTAACGCCTGCCGCTGTGATTTTAACAAACTTCGCTTGTTTGAGTTTATCAATATTCTTTGCCCCGCAGTAACCCATTCCAGCCTTCAATCCGCCCACCATCTGATACAATACTTCCGAAACGAGACCCTTGAAGGGTACCCGACCGGATATGCCTTCCGGCACAAGTTTTTTGATATCCTCTTCCGCATCCTGAAAGTACCGGTCTTTTGAGCCATCGTCCATAGCCTCCAATGAACCCATTCCGCGGTAGGTTTTAAATTTCCTTCCTTCATAAATGATCATTTCACCTGGAGCCTCTTCTGTTCCGGCCAGCAGGGATCCGATCATAATGGAATCAGCGCCGGCTGCGATGGCTTTCACCATATCGCCGGAGAAACGAATTCCTCCATCGGCAATAATTTTCACTTCCGATCCTTTGAGGGCTTTTGCAGCTTCATACACTGCAGAGAGCTGAGGTAGGCCAACACCTGCAACAACCCTTGTTGTACAAATACTTCCCGGTCCTACGCCGACTTTGATTGCGTCAGCTCCTGCCTTTGCCAGGGCCTTTGCTGCTTCCCCGGTTGCAATATTGCCTACCAGCAACTCCAATTCTGGAAATTTCATTTTCACAGTTTTGGCGGCTTCCATGACACCTTTGGAATGACCATGGGCCGTGTCAATGCTGATCACATCAACGCCGGCCGCTTTCAGCGCTTCAATGCGCACAATCATATCCGCTGTGACGCCCACTGCGGCACCTACCCTAAGTCTTCCGAATTTATCCTGACAGGCGAATGGTTTATTTTTCTTTTTCAAAATATCCTTATACGTCACCAGCCCGGTGAGCTTGCCCTTCTTATTGACAATCGGTAATTTTTCGATCTTATAATTTTGTAAGAGAATTTCAGCCTTTTCCAGCGTGATGCCCTCGGGTGCCGTAATTAAATTCTCCTTAGTCATGATTTTTTCCACTGGTATGGACATATCTTTCTGAAACCTCAAATCCCGATTGGTAATAATACCCACCAGTTTTCCATTTCCGTCGATTACAGGTATGCCCCCTATTTTGAATTCACGCATGATTTTTTCTGCATCCCGCACGGTGGCGTTAATGCGCAGAGTGATAGGGTCGAGGATGAGGCCACTTTGTGATCTTTTGACCTTGCGTACCTGATCCGCCTGTTCCTCAAGGGTCATATTCTTATGTATGAACCCCATGCCACCCTCCAACGCCATCCCAATAGCCATTGCCGACTCCGTTACGGTGTCCATGGCGGACGAGAGGATGGGAATATTGAGCTTGATATTACTGGTTAAGTGGGTTGTCGTGTCGGTTTCCCGGGGAAGAACCTCACTATAGGCTGGAACCAAAAGCACATCATCGTAGGTGAGTGCTTCGAAAAGTAACTTGGCAGAATTTAGGGCCATGGCAAATAAATTAGGATTGTTTATTTGCCGGGTAAAGCTAATGCCTATTGAGGTCATTCACTAATGAATAATTTAATCCTGTTTATCATGACCCTGGTCGTGAGTGTCATTCAATGGATCAAAAGCTATATTTACAGTATGAAGCGACTATTATTTATCTTCTGCCTTTCCTTTTTGACAGGCTTCTGCCTGGGCCAGAATCAAACCGGCAAGGCTTCCTTTTATGCCGACAAATTTGAAGGTCGTCTTACGGCCAGCGGCGAGAAATACAAGCACAGTAAACCTACAGCCGCTCACCGATCCCTTCCTTTTGGTACCAAAGTGCGTGTAACCAACCTGGCCAACCAGCTGACGGTGGAGGTCGTAATCAACGACCGCGGACCCTATGCGGACGGTCGCATCATCGATTTATCAAAGTCGGCTGCCGAGAAACTTGGGTTTGTCAGTCAAGGCCTGACGGACGTTAAAATAGAGGTGATTGATGCAGGGGATGGTAAGAGTGGAATGGAAGTTAAGATCATTGATCGTGTGACGGTAGACGAAAAAGAGTTTTATGATTTTGAAATCGAACGATTACAACCCAAGGGATTCGGGGTCCAGATCGGCACCTATCAAGAATTAGTAAATCTGATGAGGCTGGCCGACAATCTAAAAAGCTCCTATCAGAAAAAAGTCACCGTTCAGGTGAAAATTCTCAACGGGGTTAAATATTATAGCTTGATCCTCGGCCAGTTTCCCAACCGGGACAAAGCAGACAAGTTCTTATCATCTCTGAAAAAGAAATATCCCGATGCTTTTATTGCGGAGTTTGATAAAATGAAATAAAACCCACAGGGCTTGATTTTTATTTTCTACTTCCCCCATAGACTTTAATTTTATTCCTGAATCGCTTTCAATCCAGCTCAAGACAACATAGTTTTCCTCAAATACAAAACTTGTGGAATCTTTAGGATACCTCGCTGCCATCTTGATAGGTTTGGTACTGGGGCTCTTGGGCGGTGGCGGCTCAATTTTGTCAATCCCAATCCTGGTCTATCTTTTTCATATAGAGCCTGTTCGCGCATCGGCTTACTCATTATTTATTGTAGGTGTTACCAGTTTCGTGGGCGCAATACCAAAATATCGTGACCAATTAGTCAACTTGCGCACGGGCATAATTTTCGGTATCCCTTCCATTGTAAGCATTTTCAGCACCCGCAAGTGGGTCGTCCCGCTTATCCCGGACGTGTTATTTATATCAGAAGATTTTATTTTTACCAAACGACTTTTGTTACTGGGGCTTTTTGCTGTGCTCATGTTGCTGGCTGCCATTCCGATGATCCGCGGAAGGAAGAATTTCACATCCGAAAATCATCGTTTCCGGACTTTTCTGGTTATTGTTGAAGGCATTCTGATCGGATTTTTAACGGGCCTGGTCGGTGCCGGGGGTGGTTTCCTGATTATCCCTGCCCTGGTGTTTCTTACGGGGTTGCCCTTTAAAACCGCCGTTGGGACTTCCCTCTTTATTATTAGCATCAATTCCCTTTTTGGCTTCGCCGGAGATCTGTTCAACTTTTCCATGGACTGGCCTTTTCTCCTCTCAATCAGTGCATTGGCCGTCGTCGGAATCCTGATTGGGAATCTGCTTTCAAAACGGATCGCCGGATCCAAACTCAAAATGGCATTCGGATGGATTATCCTCATTATGGGTATTTATATACTTTATCGGGAAATTTTATGACCGAAAATCAGATGGGCACCCGTTTAATCGTTCCTGTTATTAACGGCATTGCGCATTTTTAAGTGAAAAGTTATAAATTGGGTCGGCCTCAATTAAAAAGTTATGCTAAAAAGATACACATTCTGGCTATGGACTGCTGCCGTTCTACAACTCCTATCCGCACTCATTCATTCCCTGGGTTTTCTAAGGGAACGCGTTCCTAAAAATGAATCAGAAAGTCAGCTTTACGATTTGATGACGAATTACAAATTCGACCTTGGGGCAGGCTTTCATCATTC
>JAYWDP010000327.1:0-4593 GCA_043779775.1 Cyclobacteriaceae bacterium | reverse complement strand
AGAGCTTCTCAGCGACATGGAAAATACTCCACTATAACCGGCCCTTCTCTCAGCAATGGACAGGTTCCAGTGAAAGTCTGAGCGGATCGGAGTTTGGTGTTAAGCTTCTCATCCCTGTAGATCAGTATCAAAAGAGTATCCGCACTTCTAAATATGGCCAACTGATTATTATCCTCACATTCGTCGCCTTGTTCCTCGTAGAGATCACAAAGAAAATCAGGATCCATCCCTTTCAGTATATTTTAATTGGGGCAGCGTTAATTATTTACTACACGTTGCTGCTGAGCTTCTCCGAGCAGGTAGGATACAACGCAGCCTATTGGATCGCTACTGCCTCCACTGTAGGACTCATCAGCTTTTACTCCGTATCATTCCTGAAGAGCCGCGGACTGGTGACATTGTTTACTTCCCTGTTGGGAATTTTCTACTCTTTTATATTTATCATCATCCTGCAGCAGGACTTTTCCTTATTGCTGGGAAGCATCGGACTGTTCCTGATCATTGCCGCATTGATGTATTTCTCGAGGAAGGTGGAGTGGTATAGGGGCGAGAAAGCATAGGTTCTCGCTGAGAATACAAATGTTTCGCGCAAAGACGCAAAGCACGCAAAGAATGCAATTTTATTTTGTATTCCCTTAGCGACTTAGCGACTCTTTGCGCGAACCTGTATTTGTTTTATTCCTTATCCAGAAACGGATATCTATAATCCATTGGCGTTACAAACGTCTCCTTGATCGTCCGCATGGAAACCCACCGCAGCAGATTCACTTTGGCTCCGGCCTTGTCATTGGTACCTGAACCCCTTGCGCCGCCGAAAGGCTGTTGGCCCACCACAGCGCCGGTTGGTTTGTCGTTAATGTAAAAGTTGCCCGCGGCGTTCACGAGTTTTTTCGTAGCCATTTCAATGGCATATCGGTCTTTCGCGAAAATGGACCCCGTCAACGCATAAGGCGAAGTCTGATCGACGAGTTCGAGGGTCTGCTCAAAATTTTCGGAGTGGTAAACATAGATGGTCATGACCGGCCCGAAGATTTCTTCGCACATGGTGATGGAAGAAGGATCTTTGGAGAGGATGACGGTGGGTTCGATGAAGTATCCTTTGGACTTGTCATATTTTCCGCCCGCAATGATTTCATTCATGGGATTGCTCCGGGCCTTTTCAATATAGAAGACGATAGAATCAAACGCCTTCTCATCAATTACTGCGTTGATGAAGTTGCCAAAATCTTCCGGTCCTCCCATCTTAAAGCTTTTCAGGTCTTCCAGTAGATATTTTTTTACATCCTCCCACAAGTTGGATGGGATGTAGGCTCGGGAGGCGGCGGAGCATTTCTGTCCCTGGAATTCAAAGGCACCCCGCGCAATGCCTGTGGCAACTTCTTTCGCGTTGGCGCTTTTGTGAGCGACGATAAAATCTTTTCCACCGGTTTCGCCCACGATGCGGGGATAGGATTTGTACTTTTGAATGTTTTCCCCGATGGTCTTCCACATGCCCTGGAATACGCCGGTGCTGCCGGTGAATTGTATTCCCGCAAAGTCACGGTGGTTGAAGATCACTTCTCCGGCCGTAGGACCACTGACATACACCAGATTGATTACGCCGTCGGGCAACCCTGCCTCTTTTAATATCTGCATAAAAACATGGGCGGAATAAATTTGAGTGTTCGCCGGTTTCCATACCACGGTGTTGCCCATCATGGCCATGCTGGTAGGCAAGTTGCCTCCGATGGCCGTGAAGTTGAAGGGTGTGAGCGCAAAAGTAAATCCCTCCAGTGGACGGTATTCCACCCGGTTCCACACGCCGGGACCTGAGTACGGCTGGTCGCTGTAAATTTCTCCCATGAAATGCACATTGAAACGCAGGAAGTCGATGAGTTCGCAGGCGGCATCGATCTCAGCCTGGTAAGCATTCTTGCTTTGCCCAAGCATGGTGGCGGCGTTCATCTTGTAGCGGTACGGGCCTGCTAACAAATCAGCGGCTTTCAAAAAGATACTGGCGCGTTGTTCCCAGTCCAGGTTCGCCCACATTTCTTTTGCTCCCAGCGCAGCGCTGATGGCCTGTTCTACATGACCTTTGTCGCCGGCATGGAAGTAACCAAGGATATGTTTATGATCGTGTGGAGGGGCAATTGATTTTTTATTTCCCGACCTCACCTCTTCGACGCCGATGTGCATGGGGATATCAAGTACGGTGCCGCGGGCTTCATCGATTGCCTTCTTCAATGCTGACCGTTCTTTTGATCCCGGAGCATAGGAGAGTACTAGTTCATTTTTTGGAAGGGGGATGGAGTAAAAACCTTTGGACATAGTTTATTTGGTGATGTGGTGATGTGGTGATGTGCTTGATTCTGAATTCTTAATTAATTTGAAAATGTAGCAATTTGAAAATGTTCTTAATTATAACTTCTGAAAACTAAAATCTGACTCCTCGCTTCTAGCCGCCATCCTCTAACCGCCAACTTCTAATCCCTTACCTCTTACTACTCACCTCTTACCACTCACTTCTCACCATTCACCATTCTGACTCCTGACGCTTAAATTCTGACTTCTTTTCAGCACACAAACATAACTAAAAGCATCAGAGTAAAGTTCTCAGTTCATGCAAACTCGCGATCTCGAAAGTGACGCTTTCCTGGTGCGTTTTTTTAGCAGGGTTGAAATAGATAGTATCCATGCCGGCGGACCGGGCCCCGGCGATGTCGGTGAGTAAATTGTCGCCAATCATGATAGCCTGGCCAGCCTGATGGCCGGCTTCTCCCAAAGCGAACTCAAATATTTCCTTGGACGGTTTTTTACTTCCCGCGCGCTGGGAGGTGACAACATTTTTGAAATAGCCATCGATTCCGGAAGACATCAATTTGGTGCCTTGGATTTCATCAAAGCCATTGGTGACGATGACCATGGGGTATTTCGGTTTGAGGTAGTCCAGCGTTTCCTTTGCGCAGGGCAGAAGCTTTTTCTTTTTGGGCAGCTCGGCGAGATAATCGGCAGAGAATTTTAAAGACAAGGGGAAGTCATCCAGGCCGGCTTCGCTCAGCACTTTATGGAAGCGTTCTTTTCGGATTACATTTTGGCCCACGAGTCCCCGGTCGTGAAGGTCCCAGAGATGGGTATTGACCCTATTGAAAACTTCAAAAAAGTAGGGAAAGCTGGTGATGCCTTTATCCTGAAGTGCGTATTGTTGAAAAAGTGTTTCGAGCGTTTCTTCGGAGTTGGCATCATAGTCCCAGAGGGTATGGTCCAGGTCAAAGAGAATACAGGAATATTTTTTCATTTGACGGAGGCTAATCCCAGCGGGCGGATATGAAGTTTGTTGAGGGCCAGTTCGCGGTTCGTGAAAAGGGTCTGAAAAATCTGCAGGTCGTGTTGCAGGACGGGGTCTCGTCGGAGGAATTCCAGCATTTGCTTCAGGATGTCAAGCACTTCTTCCTTGATCTGGTAAAATGCCCATTGATTTAATTTGCGGGAAGAAAGGATCCCGGAATTTTTCAAATAAATCAAATGACGCGAAGTTTTGGCCTGGGTGAAATCGAGGATGCGTTCCAGGTCGCTAATGCACATTTCACCGTTGCTCAAGATCAGATTTAAGATACGGAGGCGGGAGGTATCGGAGCAGGCGAGAAAGATTTGTGCCCCGAGGTCGATATTGAAATGTTTTAGACGCACCGTGTTTTTACCTAAAATTACCAAAAAACCTTTGCTGTAAAGGGGTTAGGCGAATCATGGCCTTCTCATTATCTTTGAAACGAATGGCAAGTATGCGAATAAGGGGCATTTATTTATTTGTGTTGTTGATGATTGCGGCAGGGGTAATGACAGTCTCGACCAGTCATGCTCAAAACAGGAGAAGGATCATCCAGTTATCAGGGATCATTCTTGGGGAAGACAGTGTAAGCGGACTACCCGGTGTTCACGTTTATGTACCCAAGGCAGGGCGAGGCACGACCACGCATCCCAATGGCTTTTTCTCAATGCCCGTATTGGTAGGGGATAGCATAGTATTTAGTTCGGTAGGGTATATCCGGCAGCATGTCATTGTTCCGGGTTCCTGGAATGATTTTCAGACCGTCGTTGTGGAATTGGTGACGGACAATACATTTTTAAAGGAAATCACCATCATGCCGTTTCCAACGGAAGAAGTATTTAAGCAGGCGGTATTGGCTCTCAATGTGCCGATGGACAATGGCATTGACAAGAAGAACATGAATGCGGAGTTGATGGCCCTGATGATGCGCACCACGCCCATGGATGGCAGCATGAACTACCGGTATTATATGGACCAATACAATCAGTCCATCATAGATAAGTCCCAGGTGCGCACAAACCCCTTTCTGAATCCATTCAACTGGGCCAGGTTCTTTAGGGATTTGAAGCAGAATAAGAAATAAATTTTACTAATATTGCACCTCATTTTCGGGGTGTAGCGCAGCCCGGTTAGCGCATCACGTTAGGGACGTGGAGGTCGGATGTTCGAATCATCTCACCCCGACAATATGAGTTCATCGAAACTCATCGGCCTTTAAATCTTATGATTTAAAGGCTTTTTTATTTTCATCAAGCCACACAGTCACAAACAATTTCCAGAATTCTGTG
>JAYWDP010000326.1:0-4616 GCA_043779775.1 Cyclobacteriaceae bacterium | reverse complement strand
GTGCTGGCTGTAACAGTAATCTTTCCATCAAAATTATTGTCGCATGAAGTGCTCGATATCGTAGCAAACGAAACCGTTGGCGTGATGCGCTTGTCAAGAATCTCAATCGGGAAAGGCGCAGTACTACAACCCAGGGCAGGTCCTATGTTCCTGGTTGCAACCACATGATATATAGCTGCTGGGAGGTTATTAACTATGGTCACGTTTCCTGGATCAGGCGCCAGGTTTACCAAAGCTTGATCTTTCCACTGATAATTAAATGTGCCAATCACCGCTGGCAGACTATTAAAGGATACACTGGCTACTTGTAAAGTACCATCCGGGCTTGAGCAAATCTGGTGGGGAAGCGAAGTGGCGGTTACTGCAATGGGCAAACTGTTTTTGTTAATGGTGGCGTTTGCACTTGTTGTGCAACCCGTAACATTATTCAAAACGGTCATTAAATAATCTCCATTATTCAAAGTGGTTGGCCGGTCTCCATCGCCATCATTCACTCCATTTCCATTATTAGCCAAAGTCGGAAGAATCAACGATGGATTGGTGGGATCCCAGGTATAGCTATAGGTGAAAGGCCGTGCCACACTGGGGTCTGTGTTATCACTTACATTGACTTTCAATTCACCTTCGAACGCCGTACAGCCCGTATTGGCAAATGGTGTAATCAAGACAGTGGGATCAACAGTTTTATCCAAAATTTCGACCATCAAGGGCGAGCTCTCACAATTGGCTCCGAAGATTCCAGGTGCAGAAATTCTACGGGCAACAACATAGTAAGTACCGGCGCCATTGGTTGGGAGAGCATCTGGATATTCGCCAGCAGCATTTCCAATATTCAAGATCTCACTGCTAATTATTGTTGCAAAGCCATCTTCCAATCTTGATGCACTGGCAAATGTACCGGGGGCATTTTTAAACCACCTGAATTGAAAGTTTGGCGCCAACGGTCCATTAAAGACCTGGTTTGGCAAGGACGTCAAACTACGGTTAATAGTAACCTGTGTTGCTGTTATGGTACCATCAGGGTTACAGATAAGCTTATCCAGTTTTGTACTCGCAGTAATGTCAATACTGTATTTACTTGGAAGAATGGTTTCTGTGGCGGAAACGCTACAGCCACTCACCGAATTTGTTGACGTGACTGTGTAAGGAACACCTCCGTTGTCTATTAAATTAGGAATGGTAAATATCGCCAGCCTGGCGATTCCGCCCTGAGGGCTAAACGCCGTTGGATCTGGAACCCATGAATAGGTATACGTACCTGCCTTCACAACAGGATCGGGCGAATTAATATCGGTTTTAGCTTTGATGCTTCCTTCACCAATTAAAGGGTCACAAGAAGTATTTGGCAGTGATGACAGACTAAGATCTGGTGCCACGTGTGTATCCTGAGCCGCTACCTGTTCAACCACTGTAAAGCAGCCCGCACCGACTCCCGATATTTTTTTTCCACGAACATAAAACTGCCGGTTCCCATTCCCTAAACCGTTCGTGGGATTGACATTCCATCCGGGATCAGTTAACTCGTACTTCTCCCCCAAAGTTCCGCCCAGGCCAACATCAGAATAAGTCAATGTTGTTAGTGCTGCGTCAGAGAACCATTCGAAATTGTAGTCGGATAATAAACCCGGACCAATCGCGGTAACTTCCATTCGTCCATTTGAAGCTGGCGCACAATAACTATCCGGTGTAGAAACAACTGTAAATAGGTTTGGTAAACTGGTTTGATCGGGGATACTTACCTGCGTATCGTCAAAACAATTGCTGTTCACATCACGCACCCGAATGATATAAGCCCCAGATCCAAATCCAGAAACCAAGGGTGAAGGAACACCTGTTGCCAGTGGAATTGTTGGGATAAATCCTACGGGTATTGGGGTTATACTTAGAATTTCATAAGATGGCACTGTCAAATCGCGCGGGTCAGGATTAGCCGTAAGCTGCACTTTTCCATCTCCCAGCACCAAAGGATCGCAGGTCGTATTCGGATTGATTTGATTTATTGTAATTAATGGGGCAAAAGCAATTTGTGCTACAGAAAGTTGTCTACCCAATGGGCACGGTGAATTGACTGGATCATTATCAATTACATGTATAAAATAGTCTCCTTTAGCAAGAGGACTCTCTGTGAAGTTTATAGGTGAAGGAAGAGAAGCAGAACTTCTTGGGATACCTATCGGTGAGTTTCCATTGTAGACCTCAACGGTATAACCGGCAGGACTGCCCCCTACCACATTCACATCAATTGAACCATTTGGAAGAACGGGTACACCCAGAGGTCCAATCGGACCATCACATTTTTGATTATCCTTCACAAGGGTTGCCACAATAGCGGGCGCTCCTGTAAAGGGAACGTTATCAATATAAAATGAACCACAGCCAACTGCGTCAACCGCAACGAGGGTATAAGTAGTCGAAGACACAGTCCCTGGAAATGCCGTCTGAAGATCAGCTGGATCAGCACCAATGGTTACGATTGGAACAGCCGCACCCATGTTGGGTGGATTATTAAAGAAATTGATATTCGCGTTAGTGGGTGTAGCCTTATACCACTTGAATGTATATCCAGGTGTTCCACCCGCTACAGTAACATCTATTTCTCCTGCTGTACCTGTGGTGCAGAACCCTGCCGGAACGTTACTGTTAAAAGTAATTATCGGCGAAATGGTCGCATCCGGAATTACAACGGTCGCAGGAATGGATTCACATTTAGTATTATTATCAATGACAATGCCGGTTAAATACCCAGGCTCGAGGTCCACAAAAGCTGGCGGATTGCCGGCTCCAACAGGAAGTGTACTGGAATACGTCTCGGGTGATGCTTTAATAACAGCCGGATCTGTTGGGAATACAAAGTCCTTATAAGTACGAACATAAAATATTTTAAAATCAGGCGTTGGAACATTGGAGATATTAACCAAAGCAGGGGTTGCTCCTCCATTAGGATTATCGCATACAGTTGCAGCAACAATTCCTCCGAAAGAGATCGATGGATAAGTAATGTTGTTTGGAATGAAAGAACTTTTGGTCGTTACGCATCCTGTATTTTCATTCCTGACAAAGAATGTATAGTCCCCACTTTTACGATCACGATTCGTATTTAGAAAGGCGCCGGAAGAATTACCAGCGGAGGAGATAAAGGCAGCGCTTCCGGTTCCCAAGCCCGGGTGCCATTTGAATGTAAAGGTAGAAAGCGGCGGGCCACCCGTAGCGCTTCCCTGAATCTGACCGTTGGGGAAAACTATTTCATTACAGGAAGTCTGATCATTGAGTATCAAAGTAGTAATTACAGGATAATCGAATGTATCCAGGACGGTTGCCTGATCCGGATCGGAAACACATCCTAAAATAGTTTCTGCCACCGTTGCCGAATAAATACCTGCAGGCCGTCCCGTGAGCGTCGCTCCGGTTGTAGCTGTTGACCAGGTGACCGTATAATTTGGATTGGGCAATACGACTGGAGCACCTTTGTACACCACAGATGCCTGAAGCGCACCAGTAGAACCTAACGCCGCGGCATCACAATTAATATTATTACTGGTTAATGCAACTGTAATGACCGGTTTTTCACTGGCATCAACCAGAAATATGGATGACGTATTCACGCAGCCATTAGAGATCTTGGTAACCTTAACAGTAAAATCCTGACCCCCTTTCAATTTAATTGCGTTAGCCGTGTTTCCATTATTTGGCGCAGTTGGCACCACAGGATCAATGGCAACATTGGTTCCTTTGTACCACTGAAACTGAAATCCGGCAGTTACTCCCCCCACATCAGCCGCAATGGTTCCATTATCTGCACCCAGACAATTCGTAGATGGCGTTGGTGTTCTTGAGATGATTGGTAATGTCAGATTGTCTTTCACTTCCGCCGACACAAAAACAGATTCACAGCCAAGGTCATCAATGGTGACCGTTGAGGAGTAAAATCCCAGAGCCAGTTTGTCAAGGGTTGAAGGAATGGCTGGGGCTGGAACATGGGGTGTTGCCATGCCGATTCCATTAAACCACTTATAAGTTAATGTGCTCGGCCCTGCATAAGGGAGTCCCTTGTAGGTAATGGAAGATACAATAACCTGGCCATCAAAAGGTGCGAAAGCAGAATTGCATATAGTATTATCGGTTGCCGTGAGGGTAATTACAGGTTTTGTACTTTGATCCGCTACATTCACGATGGCCGTGTTCTGGCACCCGTTGCCCTGGTTGGTTACGGTAGCTGTATAATTATATATTGCGCCCCCCTGTACCTTGATCAACTGTGCCGTCGTGGAGGTATTCAAAACGGGTACCACTGGAAATGCTCCGGGGCCGACCCAATTATAAGTATACCCTACTGCTGCCCCAACCGCCGTACCGTCTACCGTAACAATATTCGCCTTCCCGTCTTCTTTGCCAACCGCACAATTCGTTGACGGTGTTGAACCCGTCGTCAATACCGGGATGGTTTGAACATTAGCAACCACAATGCTGCCTTGTGAAGACACACAACCCGTCACCGTGTGTGTCACCGTCGATGTATAGGCCGTAGCTCCTCCGTTTAATTGATCGAAAACATTCGCTGTCTGAACTCCGGCTCCCATCCCCGCACCAAAGACAAATGAATAATCCGTCAACACACC
>JAYWDP010000325.1:0-4638 GCA_043779775.1 Cyclobacteriaceae bacterium | reverse complement strand
CCGTTAAGCAGGTAGGCATTGAATGGGCGGTGAGGCAGTCGAAAGAGCTTGTGAAGTTTGGTGTACCTACGCTTCATTTCTATTCCATGGGTAAATCTGATCCGATTTATAAGATAGCGAAGCAGTTATTTTAGAGTAGCATAAAAAAAATGGCCTGAATAATTCAGGCCATTTTTTATAAAAAATTACGATCGGCTAAGGTACTGGCAATTCATTGCTGGCATAGTCGTTAGGGTTACATAATGGGATGGTGGATCCCCATTTAGTATTGATAGCTTCTATAATTTTATTAGCGACATAAGCCTGACCTCTTGCGCAAGGGTGTACACCATCGAGAGAAAAAGCACCGAACGGAGGCTTGATGCTTTTTGAAAGTGTGGAGCCACTAATACTTACACCTGGGGAAACGAGTTCAGCCAATTTTGCTTTCGCATCAAATAAGACCAGCCGGTCAGGGTTTGCTGTGATGGCAGCACTGATCACTCCGTTGAATGCGTCAATACTTGCCTGGATTGTAACTACTTCACTGGGTAACAAGACATATTTGTCGGGAAGGGGAGAACTTACACCCACGCCGGTTGGCAATACGGAACCGGCAGTTAATGTAATCAGGTCGGTTGAAGTAGCCTGACGGGCTTGTCCAAAAGTTGCGCCTAAGAACCCACTTAAATCTGAAAGGGTCTCATCCTTAATAACGACGGCATTTGCACCGCTAACTACATCAGCTCCGGTATGGAATAATATTTTTCGTTTAGTGGCCTCTGCCGCAGTGATAACACTTCCAGCAACTAGTCCGTCCAAGCCAGCATTATATGCAGCATAGGCAGAATTCAAAGCAGTTACTGTTCCAGAACCTACAGGGTCGCATGCTAAAAATACAAGTTGATTCCAGGTTACCGTTGAGAAGTAAGGCAAGCTTCTGACGTCAGGAATATTTCCTAAAACTCCTTTGGTTGTGGTTTTGGCAGCGAGAATTGCAGCTAATGCTGAATTATAATAGGTCGTAAAGTTTGGGGTCGTTGTAAGCGGTGCTGTTGCATCCAATTGGTCTGCTCCATTGAGAGCATATCCCAAAACATCGTCCGTACCTAACCAGAACACAAAGAAAGTGCCGTTCGCGGCGAGTGCAGCAGCGGCATCTCCCACCAAAGTTGATCCAGCTCCTGGAAAGGTTGCGGGCGGACTTGATGCAAACCGTGCATACCATGGGTTGTAGTATGGGTTTCCAGCCGCAGGGCCACCGAGATTGGCAACTTGTGATAGCTGAACATTGACCTTGTAGGCGCTGAAATTATTCAGTTTGGTTTTATCTCCAGCATAAGCAGTGATAGCATTGGGTGCTTTTGGTGAAGGGGCAGGGCCACCAGTGGGGCAAGGGCTTCCAGTAACGCCCTTCAAATAAAGTCTTCCGGCAACTCCGGCGCCGAGGCCTGCACCGATACCATAGTCACCATTAACTGCGGCGATGTCGGGTTGATTAAAATCACCACCCCCAACTTTTTTTAATTGGTTAGTGAAAATTCTCATGAAAGAGTTGTTTTGACCTGCGTCATACAAGGCGCCATTCATGAATCCGGCCGTAAGGGAACTCCCTATGGAAACCGTTTTAGTAAAATCCAGACTTGTTCCTGCAATGGGTTTGGGGACCACCGGCAATTGATATTTCTCACATGCTCCAATGATGAACAGCAAGCTTACCAGTAAAATATATTTTCTTAGTGTTTTCATATTCCTTTATATTTTAAAAGGTTAGTTCATTAACTGATCAAACGTAATGGACACATAATAAATGGCTCCCAAAGTAGGGCCGCCATAGTTCAATATATATTGGGTGTTGAAAAGATTAGATCCCCCCACCTTCAGCATGGATTTCATGCCCTTCAATTTGTAACTCACCTGGGCATCCACTACACCCACAGGCTGCACGTCGCCACGGGCGAAAGAGGCGGCCCAGTAGAATCCGTTCTGATAACGGTAGTTGACGTTAAATCCAATGACATCGTTGACTTTTCTGTTGCCGAACCCAAGATTAAACTTATGCTCCGGTGTATTGAATCCGTCGGTAATAAACTCGGCACCCAACGGAGTATTGAGTCGGTTCCAGTTGTAGTTACCTGTAATTTTGTATCCACGGTCCAGGCTATACTCCAACCCAAAGGCAGCACCGGAAGTGGTGATTTCCTTGTTGATGTTGGTATACACTGAAAATGTATTTTCTTGTCCAATTGTGGTGATCGGCGTAAGCAAAGTTTGAGCATTCCGCACATTTTGCTCTGTAATCGCTACGGCGGTTTGATCGATTGCGCCCGCTGCTTTCCGAACAGTAATTTGAGAGATGAAATTTGTAAATGTATTAGTGTAATAAGCCACATCAATCATCATCCGATCCCCAATCAGACCTTTATATCCCACCTCAAAATTTTGAACATTCTCAGGTTTTACGGGCGTAATGGTTTTGACTGGAACCAGGAGGGCAAGTGTAGTGGGATCCCCCAGGGCCAAACCGTTGTTTGCCGCGCCGCCGAGTGCAGCAACGTAGGCTGGATTCGAAATATTTTTACCCACCTGTGTAATGTAGTCATTCACTGACGCCAGGGTGTATGCGTTCTCCGTCACTTTATACTTCTCAGCGTAGTAGGGTAAGCCACCCAAAAGTCTGGCAGACACTACGTTCAGGTCGATATGCTGACCTTGGGTGGTTGGATTCCTGAATCCCGTTTGAAACGCTACCCTGAAATTATGTTTTTGAGCCACTGTATAAACAGCAGAAACTCTTGGATTGAATTGATCATTAAAGTTTTGATTTTTGTCATAACGAATAGAAGCTGTTAGCTTCAATTTGTCATCCATAACTCTCTTGGCTCCCTGAACATAAGCTCCTATTTCCTGAATTGTTATTTTGTTTGTGGGGCTATCCGGGAAAATGGTGCCGTTAGACTTTAACTCATAGTAGCGAAAGCTTGCCCCAGCCATCAGGTCCATAAATTTGACTTGGTTTTTGAAGTTGTACTGTCCCTCACCGTGGTACATGGCCGTTTTATCACTGAAGAGTGAACCTAAAGGAATTACACTCTTACGTGCATTGGCTTTTGCCGTTTCAAATTCTGGCGACCCTTCTACAAATCTGCCGGTTTCGGCAGCCGTACGGGCCGATGCATAAGCAATTTGTTGTTGCGCCGGAGTAGGGCCTACGCCCAAGCCAGGATTAAATCCCTGCCCTGCCAATGCCCCAAGATAAGTTCCGGCATACTGACCAAACCAGGTTGAATTGTCTTTCCATGCACTGTTCACCAATACACCGGTCAAATCAGCGATATAGGAGTCACCAGAATTTTCAATAGTAGTGTATCCTCTCAAGAAGAAATTATCTCCCTTCAATTCGATTTTTGCCTGGTTGATATTAAAGTCTTTTAAAGAGTAGCGTTGCGCGCCGGTATATACGGAAGTACCTGCTCCATAATTCCACTGACCAATCAATTCAATCTTATCGGTGATGCGATAATGCAATGCTACATTGGCCTTTATGTTCTTTGCATTATAATCAACCAGGGACCTTTCATTATATCCTGTCCTCGATACAATTTGATTGGGAAGGTATGGGATGAAAGCACCCAATCCTAAACCATTCATTTGAGCCTGGAAAGTTGGACTCAACCCTACCACGGCCAGTGGCGTAGCGACTTCATCTCCAAAGACATGCACCAGATTTTGATTGGGATTAGGACTGATGCCGGGAGGAGCCTGGGCGGCATTTTGATCCTGAGTATTGGTGCCATACCAGTCCGTGGCCTGGCTGTAAGAAAAGGAAGTTTTAAAAGCAAATTTGTTATTGAATGCTTTGGCATAGCGAAAAGCACCTTCATACATGGGCTTTGCGCCACCGGGTCCGATGCCACCTGCCGTACTGTTGTCAAGCGTAGAATTGCCGCCACCTCCGACATGGTTTACGCCCATTTTTGCAAATGCGCTGAAACCCTGGTATTCAAAAGGGCTTTTACTCTTTACCAGAAGCATTCCGTTAAATGCATTGGGTCCATACAGCGCTGAAGATGCGCCGGGAATAAATTCAGCGCTCTCAACATCCAATTCAGAAGGGCCATTAAGATTTCCGATAGGGAAATTAAGCGCCGGAGCCTGCGTATCCATCCCGTCCGTCAATTGGACAAACCGCGTATTTCCCGTCGAATTAAATCCGCGGGCATTTATTATTTGAAAGTTGATAGAACTCGTAGTCATATCAACTCCTTTTAGGTTAGCAAGTCCTTTATAATAATTGTCGGAGCCTGTTTGCTGTACCCCGAGTATATCCATTTTTTCAATGGAGACGGGTGCTTGTAAAATACTTTCTTCCATCCGGGAGGCCGAGACCACGATTTCCTGGCCTAACAAATTTTGCTCTTCCATGCTGATATCCAGTGCTGGAGCGTTAGCATCCTTCACTTCGATCTCTTGTGATTTGAAACCAATAAAAGAGAATACCAAGGTCAAAGGCGGAGCTTCGTTTATCTTCAGATTATATTGCCCTTTGATATCGGTAACCGTGCCTATCACTCTTCCTTTCACCACGATGTTAACACCCGCAAGTGTCTCACCGGAGGCATCCTTGACCGTACCTGAGACAGTCGTGGTTTGTGCCAT
>JAYWDP010000324.1:0-12715 GCA_043779775.1 Cyclobacteriaceae bacterium | reverse complement strand
AGGGGGCCTTTGAATTCTTGAAAAAATCAGGCAACAGCAGCGTTATCAACATCGCTTCGGTTGCCGGCACTTTCGATGTACTCACCGGTCCACCGTATGGAATGACCAAAGCTGCCATTATTCAGCTCTCACGATCCCTCGCCGCAGAATGGGCTCCTTTTCACATCCGTGTCAACTCCGTATCACCCTGGTATATTCAAACACCCTTGACAGAATCTGTGCTGGCACAACCGGACCGGCTGGAAAAAATCATTGCACGCACTCCCATGGCGCGGGTGGGACAGCCGGAAGAAGTAGCAGGCATTGTTTCCTTTCTGGCCATGGACAAAGCCAGCTACATCACAGGTCAGAATATCATGGTGGATGGGGGGATGAGCGTGAAGGGATTGTGATCAAAAACAAGTTCACGCAAGGCCCGCAAAGAAAATGCGCTAAGGCCGTAAAGATCATATGGACCTAAGGCTTTGTAATCTTTGCGACTAACTTCGTGGTCTTTGCCTACCTTCGCACGCTGGCGTCGAAGCTTTAGCGTAGGCACCCGAAGCGGTCTCCGCGCAGGCAGGCGTGAAATGAATTTATATTTTTCGCCAAAACTATTTTTTATATGAATAACACACAAACCTATAAATATTGGTTTGGATACTTGGTTATTTTTTATTTGATGATTTCCTGTTCTGAAAACCCGAAAATAATTCCAGGCACCACACTCACCTTGGCTGAAGAAAGAAAAAACGCCATCAGCAATCTTCAGTACGACCTTTCCTTTGACCTCCCCTCATCTATAAAAGATTCCATTCCTGCCGTCGCTACGCTACGGTTCGATTTGAAAAACACTTCGCCCATTTTACAACTGGATTTTGGTGCGAGCCCAAAAAATATCAAAAAAATAATAGTGAACAATCATCTGTTGACTGTGAATTGTGAGAACGAACACATTCTTATTGACAGAAAATCATTGAAAGACGGCGCCAATTCAGTCCGTATCGAATTTATTGCTGGTGAAACAGCCCTTAACCGCAATCCGGATTATTTATATACATTATTCGTTCCCAGCCGCGCGGCCTCTTGCTTCCCTTCCTTTGATCAGCCGGATCTCAAAGCAATTTACCGCCTTGCGTTGAGCCTGCCAATAGACTGGTATGCCGTTTCGAACGGAAAAGTTAATACCCTTGACACACTCGAAAATAAGAAGCGTTACCGTTTCAATGCAACCCAACCCACAAGCACCTACCAATTTGCATTTGCTGCTGGCAAGTTTCGCACAGCGACAGACCCACAATCATCCATGACGATGTATTATCGTGAAACGGATTCGTTGAAAGTTGCGAGAAACGTTCCTAAAATCTTTGAATTACACCGTCAGTCGCTGGCCTGGCTTAAAGGATATACGAAGATTGACTATCCCTATGAGAAATTTGATTTTGCGCTCATGCCAGCATTTCAGTTCGGCGGCATGGAACATCCTGGAAATATTTTCTATCGCGAAAGCAGCCTCCTGCTCGAGCCTTCAGCCTCTGTTAACGATGAGCTTCGAAGGGCAACCCTGATCGCCCATGAGACAGCCCACATGTGGTTTGGCAACCTGGTCACCATGAAATGGTTTAACGATGTCTGGCTAAAAGAAGTCTTTGCCAACTTCATGGCAGCTAAAATCATCTATCCCTCGTTTCCACAAGTCAACCATGAGCTTCGGTTTCTGATGGCGCACTACCCTTCAGCCTATGATATTGACCGGAGTGAGGGGTCCCATCCCATTCAACAGCCACTTGACAATCTAAAAAATGCCGGCAGTGTCTATGGAGCCATCATTTACCAGAAAGCACCTATTATGATGCGCAACCTGGAGTCGTTAATGGGAGCGGATAGCTTCCAAAAAGGTTTACAAGAATATCTGGCATACTTTTCTTATGGAAATGCGACCTGGGATGACCTCGTGGACGCGCTGAAGAAAAATACCGATCAGGATCTCGCAGCATGGAACCAGTCGTGGATCAAGACGAAAGGCATGCCAGAGATCGGTTACTCATTAACAGACCAAAAAATACAAGTGCGTGTTGTCAATGCTACACCGGACATCACCTGGCCTCAGTTTTTTAAATTTCAGATTAGTGAAAAAGGAAAGGTAACTGTACGAACAATAGAAATGGAAAAAGGAGCCCCTGCCCTGCTGGAGGTTTCAGATACCTCAGGACTCATCATTATTCCCAATTTTAAAGGGAGAGGATATGGCTATTTTCTTGCTGGTACGTCAGATCGCGATGCGATGTTGAAGTTTGTTAATTCACTTGAGGATCCGGAGGGACGTGCTTCTGTATGGATGAACCTTTGGGAATATTTGCTACGCGGAACATCGGATCCGGAAACCATATTCCAGCATTTACTAACTGCCGTCAAAACAGAAAAAGATCCATTGCTGATGGAGTACCTTACGGATAAAATCGGACGGATCTTCTGGCAATTTCTTACCCCGGCTCAACGAAGTCAGATCAGCAAGCCCCTCGACGACACCCTCTTTGAGTTAATAGCGCTTGAAAAAGACAAATCTTTAAAACGCTCACTATTCAATTGTTATCGGAATGTGGCGCTCAGTCCCGAAGGAATCGCCAACCTTTCTAAATTCTGGAAAGACGAAATCACGCTGGGACTTGAGCTCTCTGAGCGGGACCATATTCAACTTGCCTATGAACTGAGTGTGCGGGAAGCAGCAGGCGCCGAGGAAATCCTGGCAAGTCAGTTGAAAAAAATCACAAACCCGGATCGTAAAGCAGAAATAGAATTTGTCACTAAAGCACTTTCCGCAAACCCTTCACTGCGGGAAGCTTTTTTTAATAGCTTGAAAAATAAAGATAACCGTACTCATGAACCGTGGATCCTCGAAGCCGTGCGCTATTTACATCATCCTTTGCGCGCAGACGATTCAAAACGCTTTATAATGCCCAGCCTGGAGTTATTGGAGGAGGTGCAACGAACAGGAGACATATTCTTTCCAAAAGGCTGGCTGGACGCCACGCTGGGTGAACTTCAATCGGAAGAAGCTGCGGCGATGGTGAGGGAATACCTGGAAAAAAATAAGGGCCTCCGAACGGATTTGCGAAACAAATTATTGCAATCCGCTGACATGCTCTTTAGAGCAGAACAGGCCTTGAAGAAAAGTAAGCCAGCGAAAAAAATGTAAGATTTACTCTTTTTAGCCTATGCTCAATTTTCTCAGATGAAGCAGATGCGAGGTAAAGGCCTTGAACATGGAAGAATATTCCAGGTAGTCGATGTTGTACTCTTTACATGCTTCCCTGACCATGCGGCTAACCTGGGGGTAATGAACGTGGCTGATGTTCGGAAATAAGTGATGCTCAATCTGAAAATTCAATCCCCCTAGAAACCAGGATAAAACTTTATTCGATGTAGCAAAATTAGCCGTAGAGCGCAACTGATGGACCGCCCAGGATTGCGGGATTTTAGTAACCTCCAGAACAGTGGACGTGTACGCTGTAGCCTCAACTACGTGAGCAAGTTGAAAAACAACACTGATGAATACACCACAGGCAAAAACCATGATCGCATATCCGATCAGGGCTTGTGCCCAACCCACCATCACAATGGGAAGCACAATATAAAATGCGACATACATGACTTTGGTAGACCAGAAGATAAGATGTTCTTTTAGCGCCAGTCTCTTGGGTTTTGAGTCGGGCGTAACTTTACCTGAAATATATTTTTTAAAATCATCAAAGAAGATCCAAACAAAGTAGGAAAGTCCATAAAGGACCACAAAATAAATATGCTGAAACCGGTGAAACCAGTAGCGTGGCTGACTGGGATGGAGACGCATCCAGGGTCTTACGTCGAGGTCAGAATCCATACCCTCAATGTTGGTGAAAGTATGATGGTTAACATTGTGCTTGATTTTCCAGTAGTAGGAATTTCCCCCCAGCGCATTAAGAAAGTAAGCAGAAGCTTTATTGAGCCAGGCATACTTAGAAAAACTCTGATGCCCGCCTTCATGCATGACATTGAATCCAATGACTGCCATGTTCAAACCCAGTACACCGCATAAGATGGCAGCATATATCGGAGTAGGCGTAAAAAATACAAGCACCAAATAGATTCCCAAAGCTGACAATACCTGTATTACACTTTTGAAATACAATTTTGCGTTGCCTGCAGGATCCAGATGCTGGTCATCAAAATATTTGTCCACTTTTTCCTTGAGTGTCTTAAAGAATAAGCTTTGACTATTATCAAATGTTACTTTTAGCATAGAATTTTGATTATTTCCGATGAGCGCCAACAGTAAAACGTAAATGTAACCCTTTCGGTCGGCACTCTGTCTATAAAGTAAACGAAAAAGCCTTCTTGGGCCTCCATTGGCGCAAAGTTTTTGATTTGGCTGCAATGTCTAAGGACTCACCTTGCGATTATGTGATCAAAATCTGCCGGCAACCTCTCAAGGTGAAAATGCGTATTACAGGAACCCGGTACACGTTATTGCTGTTGATAACGGTAGATTGAAACTCAGAATAATCAGAAAAAAATAATAATGGGTCATTCAGGGGTCGCACAAAATTTTAAGGAGGCCAAAGCAGGAAACGGCTCTATAATATTCGGTAGAGAAAAAACTATGAGTTGGATTACGATTTATATTTCGGGGAAGACGGATTTTAGGGAAGAAGTTAGAAAAAAACTTGAACACTCGGATCAGCGTTATTTGCAGGGTTATATTGAAAGTCCGCGCGCAGACATGACCCACGACTTATTTTGGATGGACAATCGCACCAATCTTCGTGCTTTTAAAGATACCATTGGCGCAAAAGTCATTTGGAAACACCGTATTCGTTTCTATACTACGCTGGAAGACTTCATGGCAGCACAAGAACCTCTATCAGAAAATAATTTTTCCGTCAGGGAACAGCAAATGATTGAAAAGATGCAGTTTTCATTCAGCGACCAGGTATTGTAAGCCATCCGTCCACAACTTCTTTACCACATACATATAGAAGACATAGGTAATTCTACTCAGTTGAGCGCTATGTATCTATGTGGTTTAATTTAATTAAGTTTCGTTTGGTCGTAAATTCATAACTTGTTGGATAATTTTCATAAAGTATTTTCCTTTACCAAACTCCAAATCTGATCCCTATGAAAAAAAAGATTTTTATTGGCCTTGGCGTTATTCTTATAGCGGTTGCCGGCTTTATCCTGTATGAGGTTCTAGTGGCGAGCAAAAGAAGTCCGATCAAAACCACCACTTACAATTATCAGGATTTAGATGTAACAGTAATCTATTGCCAACCCTCCAAGAGAGGAAGATTGATTTTTGGAGAAGAAAAAGACGGGGCCTTACAACCTTTTGGAAAATACTGGAGGCTAGGTGCCAATGCGCCAACTCAAATCACATTTAACAAGAATATCAATTTTGCTGGAAAGCCTGTCAACGCGGGCACATATCGAATGTATACCGTTCCAGGCCCAAGTTCCTTCCAGGTTTCCTTGAACAGTGAAATTGGTTTTTCCGGCGCTTCAGAACCTGACTATGCAAAAGACATTCTAAAAGTAGATGTAGCTTCACAGACCACCCCTGAAACCGAACAATTCGTTATTAACTTTGCCAGTGATTCTACCGGTGTCAACATGGATTTCGTTTGGGATAAAACTCTCGTACGCATTCCCATCACCATCAATAAATAAATAATGGCTGGTTTCCCGATGAAGCGGTGGCTCCTGCTGCCTCTTGCCGTGCTGATATTACTTTTAGTTGTCTACTGGGGCATCGGTAAAATCCAGTACCGGCGCAACGTCATGGACGTAGAAGAATACGAGCCTATTTCTACGTTGAAAGTTCCACAACATCCGCTCACGCACGCCAAGTTTCCGTTCATCGATGTACACAATCACCAGTGGATCATGCCAGTGCAGAATCTGGACAATCTAATAACCGAAATGGACTCCTTGAATATGGGCGTCATGGTAAACCTGAGCGGCTTCAGGGGAAAACTTCTTGAGTGGTCCCTGGACAACGTAAAAAAAAATCACCCTAACCGATTCGTAATTTTTCTAAACATCAACTTCGAAAATCTTGACGACACCGGCTGGCCTGATGAAACCCTCGCCATGATGGAGGAAGCCGTCAAGCAGGGAGTGGTTGGCTTAAAAGTTTATAAAGGCCTTGGCCTCACCGACACAGACAACAACGGAAACCGCATCGCCATCGATGATCCACGCCTTGACCCCATCTGGGCCAAGTGTGGTGCCCTCGGCATACCGGTCCTAATCCATTCAGGAGAGCCCTCCTCCTTTTGGTCACCAAAAGACAAGTACAACGAACGCTGGCTTGAACTCAAGCAAGAACCCAACCGCTACCGTCCTGCAGGTAAATTTCCGCCCTTCGAACAGATCATCGCCGAACAACATCACGTCTTCCGCAAACATCCAGAAACAAAGTTCATCAACGCGCACCTGGGGTGGTTTGGAAATGACCTCGCGCGACTTGGTAAACTCTTTGATGAGATGCCCAACGTCTACACCGAATTGGGCGCTGTACTGGCGGAGCTCGGTCGTCAGCCACGCTTTGCCAGAGCCTGGATGATTCAGCATCAGGACCGGGTCATGTTTGGAAAAGACACCTACAAGAAAGAAGAGTATTATACTTATTTCAGAGTCCTCGAAACCAACGACGAATACTTCGACTATTACCGCAAACGCCACGCACACTGGAAAATGTATGGATTGGGCCTTCCTGACTCTGTGTTAAAGAAAGTGTATTACAAAAATGCGCTGCAAGTAATTCCTGGTATTAATAAATCCTTATTCCCAGGGGACTAAAAAATTAATTTAATAACACGGATGGGGGTATTATCTCTTGGGCGGCGCTTTACGAACGTCCTGTTTAGAACTCATTAACAGAATACATAAACCCTTTCCCACATTGTCCTTGTTCACGTCAGAAATGAAGTAAGTCCTACGTCCAGGATGTTCCTCATAAGAACTATGTAATGGCCCACCTCTCCTCCGACACGACGCTGATCGTGGATGCCCGCGCAACCCGGTTTTACGATGGCGAGCCCACGGGAAATCCCCGAATGGAAACGACAGCAAAGAAATAACTACCAAGGATTGATGCGATCGGGATTACAAATCCCGACCAGCTTTCGGCGTTAGTAGGGATTTGCAATCCCGACTTTTCAATTTACTTTCCGATCATCTGCCTGCCCCAAAGCCTGAGGATAAGATTTTCTAAACTCCTCCTGATATTTACGCATGGCCTCTTCATGATTGTAAGGTTCCGCGGCACGCCCTCCGTTTGCGATCGACATCGCTGCTTTTTCAATTCGCAGTCTGCTGGAAGGATTTGAAGATTTACCGGCGGCAGTCAGCAATAATCTGCTGATTTCAGGACGAACTTCAGGAGACAACACGGATAAGAACGTGTCAAAAGTCTGAAATTGAAGCCATTGTTCGAAGCGCATCGTGTTTTCGCCAAAGCCCCCATGTTCACAAATCGCTCCGAAGGAAGAGGCTCCGCATCCCATCGTCTAAGCCTTTTCAGTTCAGCTTCGATTTCCAATGCCTTGGTAGTGACCTGTGAATACAGTTCAGGGGTAGCGTGCATGTGGGATATTTATTAAAAGTAACAGTTTCCGGGCTTTGCTTTCATGCCAAAAGGTATTTTATCTGAAATTTATTAACTCGATTTTCATACATTGAATTGCAATTTTCGCTTCACTGATCATAACAGCATGGGCAAAGTCATCATCAACAGTTTTCAGGAATTTGAACGATACACCGGCAAGGAAATCGGTGTGTCCAGCTATTTAAAAATTACCCAGGAACAAATCAATAAGTTTGCGGATGCCACCCTGGACTATCAATGGATCCACATCGACGTCAACCGCGCAGCGGTAGAGAGTCCATTCAAAACCACCATCGCCCATGGATATCTGGCACTGTCCCTGGTGCCCCATCTGTGGGATGAAATCACACAGATCAACAACATTAAGATGCTGGTGAATTACGGGATTGAAAAATTAAAATTTAATCAGCCGGTGCTAGTCAACAATGAAGTCAGGCTGAAGGTAAATTTACAATCAATAAACAATCTACGTGGCATTGCCAAAGCCGAAATGACGGTGACCCTGGAAATCAAAGACAACCCCAAGCCGGCCTTTACTGCGACGCTAATATTTTTATATCATTTTGTTTGAGAAAGGCTTTAGCAATCAGAATTCATGTATGAACCATGTGATGTCATTTCGGATTGTTTAATATTGCGAGTCAAAATATTTCTATATGAAATTCGGAACCAAAGCCATCCATGCAGGCGTAGAACCTGATCCTTCCACCGGGGCCATCATGACCCCCATTTTTCAAACTTCAACCTATGTACAGGCTTCGCCGGGAAAACACAAAGGCTACGGCTATGCCCGTGGCTCAAACCCCACCCGAAATGCGTTACAAAAAAGTATTGCTGCATTGGAAAATGGCAAGTTCGGTATCTGCTATTCCTCTGGCATGGGTGCCACGGATGCCGTGATCCGAATACTCAATCCCGGAGATGAAGTCATCACCAGTAACGATCTGTATGGAGGTTCTTACCGTTTATTTACAAAAGTTTATGAACGAATGGGAATCAAGTTCCACTTCATTGACTTGACCAACGCTGACAACGCAATTCCGTACATCAATAAGAACACCAAACTACTTTGGTTGGAAACACCCTCCAATCCGCTGATGCGTATCATTGATATAATGGCATGCACCGCGTTGGCTAAGAAACACCATATTCTTGTCGCTGTTGATAATACTTTTGCTTCTCCCTATCTGCAAAACCCTTTGGATTTGGGAGCTGACATGGTCATGCACTCGGTTACCAAATATCTCAGTGGCCATAGCGATGTCGTTATGGGAGCACTGGTGGTCAATGATGAAAAATTATACCAGGACCTTGCCTTCATTGCCAATTCGTGTGGTGCCGTACCTGGTCCACAGGATTCATTCCTGGTCCTTCGCGGAATCAAAACCCTCCACCTGCGGATGGAACGTCATTGCCTAAATGGAAAACGAGTTGCTGAACACTTAAAAAGTCATCCCAAAATCGGAAAAGTATACTGGCCAGGTTTTGCGGACCACCCCAACCATGCCATCGCCAAAAAACAGATGCGTGACTTTGGGGGCATGTTATCCTTCACGTTGAAAGATGACAGGCTTGAACAAGCAATAAAATTGATGGAAAACGTGCGGATATTTTCTTTGGCAGAATCACTCGGTGGTGTCGAATGCCTGATTAATCATCCTGCTTCCATGACCCACGCCAGCATCCCTAAAGAAGAACGTTTAAAATACGGGCTGCCGGATACGTTAATTCGTTTAAGTGTAGGCGTGGAAGATATTGAAGACATTATCGATGACCTGGACCAGGCCCTTGCATCTATATAACCTGGAATTCAATTTTCTCAAGCCATTGGTGGACGAGTGAGTAGTAAGAGGTAATCAGTAATCAGTGGTAGGTAATCAGTATTCGGTGTGAAAATGCAACTTCCGTGTTGCAAAATTGTTTGACCACTGGGACTCGCCGTGCAGAATTATTCCTCCAGGAAATTCATGTCCCTTCCAAAGGTTTCCTGAATGGCTTGCAGCGCTATCAGGGCAATCAAGATAGTAGCTAACCCCACGATCAAGGCGCCATAGATTACTGCCGAATCATCTCCGCCCAGTAACTCGCGAAAAAATTTGAAAGCTAAAACCAGTGGTATCACGGTACCACGAATAAAATTTGGAACCGTTGTGGCCACCGTTGAACGCAAATTGGTCCCAAATTGCTCTGCCGCAATGGTTACAAAAAGTGCCCAATAACCGATGCCGATTCCCAACAAAAAACAGGTAACGTAAAAATATTCCACCGAGCGGCCCGGTGTGAACAGGTAGAGAATGATCGTGGCTAGTGTGATAAAAATATATAACAGGACTACTTTTTTTCGTGAGGCTACGGCCTGGCTTATCAGGCCACTCGAGAGGTCCCCGACGGCAAGGCCGATGTAACTGTACATGACGGCATCCCCCGCAGCAATGGTACCAGAGATGTGCAGCGCTTCCGCAAACTCAGGTGAAAAGGTTATGAGAATACCTATGGTAAACCAGATTGGCAATCCGATAAAAATGCTTCCCATAAATTTTTTAAACCGCTCAGCCGTACTGAAGAGCTGAAAGAAATTTCCCCGCTGGACCGATTGTAATTTTACTTGTAAAAAAATTCCTGATTCAAATATGCTGATACGGGCTATGAGCAATAAAAGGCCTAAACCACCTCCAATAAAATAAGCAATCTGCCAGTCAAATTTCCTGGCAACAAAATTAGCCATGACGGCCCCCAGCAAACCAACCGTAGCGACCAGGGTCGTTCCATATCCACGTAAGCGGGTCGGCAATACTTCTGAAACCAAGGTGATCCCCGCTCCGAGTTCTCCTGCCAGTCCGACACCCGCAATAAATCGCAATGCTGCATACTGGTTGACAGTCACTGCAAAACCATTGGCGATGTTGGCTACTGAGTATAACAATATGGATCCAAATAATACTGAGAGCCTCCCCTTTTTATCACCCATAATACCCCAGATCAATCCGCCCACAAGCAAACCAGCCATCTGCACCTGAAGGAGAAACTCTCCTTGTGTAAAAAGCTGATCGTCGGGAACACCCATGGAGCTAAGGCTCGGCCTGCGGACAATGCTGAAAAGAAGTAAGTCGTAGATATCGACAAAGTACCCAAGGGCCGCAACAATGACAGGAATACTAAAAAGTCCGTTTGAGTTTTCTTCTTTCATCGACTGGCAAAATAGGAATAATAGATCCATTCTCAATACGCTTGACAAACCCCTGACTGTGATTGATCACCATTAATAAAAAACCATAGAACCATTGGATTAAAAATCCTTAAACTCGCATTGGCAAAATCTATTCCTATGAATCCAAAATTTTCTCTCCTTATTATTCTCCTTCTATTCACCATCGGCAGGACAGGGTACCCACAAAAGAAAAGCGCGGCTCCTCAGACGCTGAGTTATGATGAAAAACTCTATAACGCCATTGAATGGCGAAGCATCGGGCCCTACCGCGGAGGTCGGTCGGGCGCTGTCACTGGCGTGCCGGGAAAACCCAATCTCTTCTATATGGGTTCCACAGGCGGCGGCGTATGGCGCACAACCGATGCGGGCAATTCATGGGAAAACCTTTCAGATGGGTTTTTTGGCGGATCCATTGGCGCCGTGGCGGTGAGTGAATGGGACAACAACGTGATCTATGCGGGCGGAGGGGAAGGAACTGTGCGCGGAAATGTCTCCTATGGTTATGGCATGTGGCGATCAACCGATGCCGGTAAATCATGGGCATCCATCGGCCTGAAAGATTCAAAACACATCCCTCGTATACGCATTCACCCAAAAAATCCTGATCTGGTATATGCAGCGGTGCTGGGAGACCTATTCAAATCAACTGAGGAAAGAGGCGTTTATCGATCGGAAGATGGGGGTAAAAACTGGAAGAGGATTCTTTTTGCCAATGTCGATGCCGGTGCTGTAGATCTTTGTATGGACCCCAATAATTCCAGGATCTTATTTGCTTCTACCTGGCGTATAAAAAGAACACCGTATAGTCTTGAGAGCGGCGGCCCAGGCTCTGCTTTGTGGATGAGTAAAGATGGCGGTGATACCTGGACCGACATTTCCAAAAATGAAGGAATGCCCAAAGGTCTCTGGGGAATTGTGGGTGTTTCTGTTTCTCCGGTCAACTCCAACCGCGTGTATGCGATCATTGAAAATGACAACGGCGGCGTGTATCGTTCCGACGATGGCGGCAAAACCTGGAAGCGCATGAATGAAGATCGTAACCTACGTCAACGTGCCTGGTACTACTCAAAAATTTATGCTGATACCAAAGATGAAGACATCTGTTACGTGATGAATGTCTCCTACCACAAGTCAAAAGATGGAGGAAAAACATTCCAGCCCTTCAATGCGAACCACGGTGACCATCATGATCTATGGATTGCCCCTGAAGATAATCAACGAATGATCATTGCCGATGACGGAGGGGGCCAGATATCCTTTGATGCCGGCGTGAATTGGTCCACGTATTTGAACCAGCCTACCGCGCAGCATTATCGGGTAACAACAGATAACAACTTTCCCTACAGAATTTACGGTGCCCAGCAAGACAATAGCACCCAACGTATTTTGCATCGCACCAGCGGATCTTCCATTGGTGCTCGTGACTGGGACGTTTCGGCCGGAGGTGAGAGCGGTTGGATGGCCATTGACCCCACGAATAATGACATTGTTTACGGTGGAAGCTATGATGGACTACTCGAAAGAAAAAATCATACAACCGGCGAGAGCAGGAGCATCAACGCCTGGCCTGACAACCCCATGGGTCATGGCGCCGAGGGTGCCAAATACCGTTTCCAGTGGAACTTCCCGATTTTCTTTTCACCTCATGATCCTAAGAAAATGTATGCGGGATCTAATGTGATGCACGTAACCTACAACGGTGGTGAGAAATGGGAGATCATAAGTCCTGACTTAACCCGCAATGAACCTGCTAAACTGGTGACTTCGGGTGGTCCTATCACCAAAGACAACACAGGCGTAGAATATTACTGTACCATTTTTACCGCTGCCGAATCCCCTTATGAAAAAGATCTGATCCTGGTTGGCTCTGATGACGGGTT